>SLAE01000079.1 GCA_007127015.1 Desulfonatronospira sp.
ACACTTAATATGGTAATCTTGCAGTCCTCTCCCACAGAGAATTCCGCCGGACAAACCAGGTTGCCCACATTTTCCACAAAGAGAATATCCAGCCGGTTCAGGTCCATCTGTTCCACTGCTTCCTGAATCATGGACGCATCCAGGTGGCAGCCCTTTCCGGTGTTGATCTGCAGCACCTGAGCTCCGGTCGCGGCAATTTTTTCAGCATCATTGCTGGTCTGCAGGTCGCCTTCAATAACAGCCATATTAAATTCATGCTTCAGTCTGGTCAGGGTCTTTTCCAGCAAAGTGGTTTTGCCCGCTCCCGGCGAACTCATCAGGTTCAGGACCAGGATTTTTTTTTCATTTAACATGTCCTGCAGCTGGTCGGATAATCGCTGGTTGGATTCCAGAATATTTCGTAAAACCTTTATCTGCATCATCTCTCCTTGATTTATTCGACTTCCATTTCCTGCACATACATTTCCTTGCCCTCAACTATTTCGTGTCCGAATTCAGTACCGCAGGACGTACAGGTCATGATGAGCAGGTCGTCCTGGGGGATAAAAACTTCAGAGCAGCTGCGGCAGCGGACTTTGAGAGGAACTTCCCGGGTTTCCAGCTCAGCTCCCTGCAGCGGGGTGTCCTCAGTCAGAGCCTTGAAGGCCGTCTGCAGCATTTCGGGTACTATTCCGGATATGCTTCCATATGTAATGCTGACTCGTAAAAGTTTTTTCGCGTTGTGTCTGGACATCTCCTGATCAATGATCCGGATCAGGTTCTGGGCGATGGACATTTCATGCATGGCGGTGTTAAATATTAAGATTATATGAGTTTATAAATTCCCGAATTCTTTTTTGGGATTGTTTCATCCTGATTTTAAGTGAATCTTCGTAGCTCACCAGATCGATTCTCGTCCTTGCGGTTCCTGTGGCCATGGCCGCTTCAGCCACTGCAACACATTCCCGGAACACTATCCTGGGATCCAAAGGCTTGGGAATGACATAATCAGGGCCGTACTCAAGACTTTTGAGGCCATAGGCCTCCAGAACCTCCGCGGGAACGGGCTCCCTGGCCAGCCGCGCCAGTGATCTGGCTGCAGCCATTTTCATCTCCTCATTGATCTTGCGCGCCCTTACATCAAGAGCGCCTCTGAAAATAAACGGAAATCCGGAGACGTTATTTACCTGATTGGGAAAATCAGAGCGGCCGGTACCAATGATACATTCAGGATCGGCCTTTTTGGCTTCAAAATAGGATATTTCCGGATCAGGGTTGGCCATGGCGAAAATTATGGCCGGCCTGGACATGGTCCTGACCATGTCTTTGTTCAGCAGGTCCTTGACCGACAGACCGATGAAAACATCCGCACCTTTGATGACATCATGCAGGGAACCAAGATCTTTTTTCTGAGCAAACTGTCTTTTATAGCTGTTCAGATCTTTACGGCCTTCATGAATCAAACCGCGGGAGTCAAACATGCAGATGTTTTCCGGGGTCAGCCCCAGCTGGATGTAAAACCGGCAGCAGGCTACTGCTGCCGCTCCTGCTCCGGAAACCACCACTTTAAGGTTTTCTATTTTTTTATTAGTGATTTCAACGGCATTGAGCAGGCCTGCTCCGGATATAATTGCCGTGCCATGCTGATCATCGTGAAAAACCGGGATGTCCATCTCCTCGATCAAGGTCTCTTCAATGAGGAAACATTCAGGCGCCTTAATGTCTTCAAGATTGATTCCCCCGAATGTAGGTTCCACCATTTTTACCCATTTGATGAATTCTTCAGGATCCTTCTGATTGATATTCAGGTCATATACATCGATATCCGCAAAAGCTTTAAACAGAACACCCTTGCCTTCCATAACCGGCTTGGCCGCGAGAGGTCCGATGCTTCCAAGGCCAAGCACCGCGGTTCCGTTGGAGACTACGGCCACAAGATTGCTTTTATTGGTATAGGTGAATACAAGATCCGGGTCCCGGACGATCTCATTGCAGGCTTCAGCCACACCGGGACTGTAGGCCATGGACAGATGCTTCTGGGTCGTGCAGGGCTTGACCGGTACAACTTCCAGTTTGCCTTTCCTGCCCATACTGTGATAATCAAGAGCTTCTTGTCTACTGAACAGGGACATTTTAATAAAATCTTAAGGTGTTAGGTTTTCCATAAATATAACAACCATGTCCATGGCCGGAAACGGTTAACGCGGTTCCTGTTTAACTGGTGTGCCAGTGCCATTTATGCATATCCTGGACTCTTGCACAATTATTACGACATGGCGGTTGATTATAACGAACAAAAAACATTATGTCACCTTAATAATCTTTTCAAGCACATTTTAAACAAAAATGAATAAATTTAATAATTTTCAAGATTTGCAAAGATATCTTGATCACTTGGGATTGTTCCGAATGCGACTTGGCCTGGAGAGAATGCAAAAGGGCATGTACCTCCTTGATGTCCGTCATGGTGAACTGCCAGCAGTTCAGCTTATCGGAACCAACGGCAAAGGGTCCACAGCATCGTTCCTGGAGAGTTTGGCCCTTGCACACGGCATGAAAGCCGGACTGTTCACTTCTCCGCATCTGGTCAGCGTTAAGGAAAGAATCAGGGTGGACGGAAAGGTGCTTCCGGATGAAGTCTGGCTGGATGCGGCCAATAAAGTTCATTCCGCATGCGCGGATCTTGGTCTAACCTACTTCGAATTTCTGACTCTTATGGCTGTTTTGATCTTCAGGCAGGCCGGGGTGGATGCAGCAATAATGGAGGCAGGTCTTGGAGGAAGATACGACGCTACCTCGAGTCTTGGCGCAAAGCTGCATGTAATTACCAGTATTGATCTGGATCATACCCCGGTGCTGGGTACTACCGTGCCCGAGATAGCCGCTGACAAGGTCGCTGCAGTATGTAAGGATTCCAGAGTTATCCTGGCCAGGCAGAGGAACAGTCTTGTCCGGGATATTGTCCAGCAGGCATGCGCCCGGGCTGGAGCAGGTTTCTTGTGCGTGGATGATTTCCAGCTGAAGGATGGCGGCAAATCAGGACTGAAGGGACTGACTTCAGTTGTAATTGATCAGCAGGATCTTGGACTTTTTGGTGATTATCAGCTGCAGAATGCCTTGACTGCTCTACTGGCCTGGCGGATCCTGGCGGGAATGAAAGAGAAAAAAGTTGAACCTGAAAAATGCCTGCAGGCTCTCAAAAATACTTATCTGCCCGGCAGAATGCATGTGGTCAGTCCCAGACCTATGATCATCATGGATGGAGCGCATAATCCCGGAGCATTGTCCGGACTTCTCGCTTTTCTGCAAAGCCGGAATATAAATCCACTTAATATAGTTTTTGCCTGCTTGAGTGACAAGGAAGTAAAGCCTATGGCTCAAATGATAAAAAAGTTTAAGGCCAGGCGCATTCTGGTCCCGGAGACAGGCCACCACTCCAGGGCGATCAATCGAAAAGAGCTTCTGGCTCTTCTTGGTAAGAGGGCAAGGCCTGTGGACGACCTGCAAGGTTTTTTAAGCAGTAAGGATCTGGATGAACCTGTTCTGGTATGCGGATCTCTTTATCTGCTTGGATATATTTATTCCATATTTCCGCAATGGCTTGATCCGGACAATAAGTGGCCTCTGGCCTTTGACCGGCAATGAGCTTCTTACAGGAGACATCAGCGTTGTCTGCATTATTTCGAAAAATACCTTCGGTAGATCTGCTGCTGAGCAGGGTTGAGGATGACAAGAATCTTGCCTTTATGCCCCGAACAATGCTCAGGGATCTGGTCAACGATTACTTGAATGCGTGCCGGGAAGAAATAAGAGCAGGGACTATTACGCGAGAGGAAGAGCTCGAAGTGGAAGCGCTCTGGCCGGGCTTGAGGGATTACCTGAGGGACCGGGTCAGGCCCCGTTTCAGGCGGGTGATCAATGCAACAGGAGTGGTGATTCACACTAACCTGGGGCGTTCCATACTGGCTGAAGAAGCATGCAGGGCAGCTTATTCCGCCTGCGCTCATTATTCCAATCTGGAATTTGACCTGGACACCGGTCTAAGAGGAAGCAGGTATGCACTTGTGGAAGAACTTCTCTGCCGCATTTCCGGAGCTGAAGCAGGGCTTATGGTAAACAACAATGCCGCGGCAGTGCTCATTGTCCTGAATACTCTGGCTAAAGACAGGGAGGTTGTGGTCTCCCGGGGTCAGCTGGTGGAGATAGGCGGCTCGTTTCGAATTCCTGAGGTTATGGCCAAATCCGGAGCCTGCCTAAAAGAGGTCGGAGCAACCAACAGAACCCATCTCAAGGATTATCAGGAAGCGATCAATACTGCTACAGGCGTTCTGCTCAAGGTACATACCTCAAATTACCGGATAATCGGGTTTCACAAGGAGGTCGGTCTGAAGGAACTGGTCAGGCTTGGCCTTGAACATGATCTGCCGGTGTTTGAAGACATGGGCAGCGGCAATTTTTTTGACTTTCAGGCGCACGGATTCTCATTCATGCCTGAGCCCACTGTGCAGCAGGTGATCAAAGATGGGGTTTCCGTTGTATCCTTCAGTGGGGACAAACTGCTCGGCGGACCGCAGGCCGGGATTATTCTGGGCAAGAAGAAGTTTATCGATTCCATTAAGAAGAATCCCATGAACAGGGCCATGCGCATAGACAAGATGACTCTGGCCGCTCTGGAAGCCACCTTGAGATTTTATCTGGATCCACAGACCGCCAGGCTGAAAATACCCACTTTACGCATGATCACCATGGACCGGAAGGAACTTAAAAAGAAGGCGGACAGGCTAAAAAACCGACTAAGGCGAAAGCTTGATAACCGCGTGGACATAACTGTTTTTCCCGGCCAGTCGCGGGTGGGCGGCGGTGCTTTCCCCGAGCAGGATCTGCCGACTTATCTGGTAGGACTCGGCTGCCGGGATATGAGCTGTGAGGAAATGAGATCTTTACTTCTGCGAACCGATCCTCCTCTTGTGGGCAGGGTGGAGAATGATCTGTTCTGCCTTGATCCCCGGACTATTGACGATTCCGAATACCAGATGGTGATCGATAGTCTGTGGGCGGTGTTAAAGGGAACGACTTAAGAGACTTAAGCGAGGGAGCGACTTAAGAGAAGAACGACGGACCCTCGGAACCGGCCTGGGCAACAGGCTGCGGAAAATGACTTTATAGATTCAGGTTTCTGAAATCATGATGAAGTTTTAAAAATGGAGTATGAATATATGGAGTTTAAGTCCAGGAACTGCTGGCAGGTATATGGCAGCGAAGAACACCGCTCGGCCATGGACCGGATTGCCGGTGAATACGTAAACTTTTTGAGTGCCTGCAAAACTGAAAGGGAGACCATAGAATGGGCGCGTTCCAGGGCAGTGCTGCACGGTTTTTCCGAAGATCTCGAAGGTGATAAGTTTTTCAAGATTCATAAGGGAAAAAGCATAATCCTGGCCTGGAGAGGAAAAAAGCCCCTGTCCGGAGGGCTGCGTCTTTTCGGAGCGCACGCGGACACGCCAAGACTGGACCTGAAGCAAAGACCACTGTACGAGGAATGCAGGGTCAGCCTGGCTAAAACGCACTATTACGGTGGCATACGCAAGCATCAGTGGCTGGCCAGACCTCTGGCTCTGCACGGTACTATCGTTAAAACCGACGGTTCCGCAATAAATATCTGCATCGGGGAGAAGGAAAGCGATCCGGTCTTTACCGTTGCCGATCTTCTGCCTCATCTGGCCTACAAGCAGATCGAAAAAAAACTGTCTGAAGCATTTGAAGCGGAAAAGCTAAATGTAATTCTTGGACACATTCCTCTGGCCGGAAACAGCATTACTAAAGAATCAGAAGGCAATGAAAAAAATGGGCAGCATGTAAAAAAAGGCGTGCTCCAAATGTTGAACCAAAAGTTCGGAATCATTGAGGAAGATCTCTACAGCGCGGAACTACAGGCTGTTCCTGCTGGTCCGGCCCGATTCGTCGGTTTGGATGAGGGGCTTATCGGCGGCTTCGGCCATGATGACCGGGCCTGCGTTTTTACCGGTCTTATGGCCTTTCTTGAAAAAGGAAGCACTGAATGCACCCGGGTAGCCATTTTCTGGGACAAGGAGGAGATCGGATCAGAAGGCTCAAGCGGAGCCAAGTCACTGTTTCTTGAGTACACTCTTGAAGATATTCTCGAGGCCTGGGCGCCTAAGACAAGGCTGAGAACAGTTTTTGCCAATTCCAGGGCCATCTCAGGGGACGTACACGCGGCCATGGACCCTGATTACCAGGAAGTGCACGAAAAACTAAATGCCTCCCTGCTTGGACATGGACCGGTATTCTGCAAGTTTACCGGACACCGGGGAAAGGTGGGTGCCAATGACGCTCATGCCGAATACATCGGATGGCTGCGGAGTATTTTAAACCGGGAAGGTATTCCCTGGCAGATGGCTGAAACCGGAAGAGTCGATCTGGGAGGCGGTGGAACAATTGCCAAATTCCTGGCCATCTACGGCATGGACGTTATCGACTTCGGGCCGGGAGTTCTAAGCATGCACAGTCCTTTCGAGATAGTGAGCAAGGCCGATATCTACGCCACTTATCTGGCCTATTCCCGTTTTTTCAATGCACGGGAGAAAATACACGAGCACCAAGAAAGTTAGGAGGATGAATGCCTGTCATTATGGGCACTGCCGGGCATATTGATCACGGCAAAACCACATTGGTCAAAGCTTTGACCGGCATAGACTGCGACCGGCTGGTGGAGGAAAAAAAACGGGGTATCACCATTGAACTGGGATTCGCGTTCATTGACCTGAATCCAGGAATGCGTCTGGGAGTTATTGATGTCCCCGGTCATGAAAGATTCGTCAAGAACATGGTTTCAGGAGCATCAGGAATTGATTTTGTGCTTCTGGTCATTGCTGCTGATGAAGGAGTCATGCCTCAGACTCGGGAACATCTGGATGTCTGCACATTGCTTGGAGTGAAGACAGGGCTTGTAGCCCTGACCAAAATGGATATGGCCGATCCGGAATGGCTGGAGCTGGTTCGGGAGGATGTTGCCGATTATCTGAAAAACACTTTTTTGAAGGACGCTCCGGTGGTGCCTGTTTCAGCGCATACCGGTGAAGGTCTCTCCGAACTGCTGGAAAATATCAGTATAATTTCCAGAGAATTCAAGCCGCACAGACGTTCAGATCTCTTTCGCCTGCCCATGGACCGGATATTCACCATGCGCGGACACGGTACCGTGATCACCGGAACCACTGTTTCCGGAAGAATTTCTGTGGGCGATGAAATCATGGTTTATCCCCAGAAAATTTCTTCCAAAGTCAGATCCATTCAGGTTCATGGCGAACAGGCCGGAGAAAGTCAGGCCGGCATGCGCACAGCCATCAACCTGCATGGTCTGGAAGTTGAAGATCTGGATCGAGGTTTTGTCCTGGCCAGACCCGGCACCCTTTTTCCTTCAAAAGCATGGGATCTTGAACTTACGCATCTTGAATCTGCTCCCAGGCCGCTTAAGCATCGTACCCAGGTTCATTTCCACCACGGAGCCAAAGAGGTGCTGGCCAGGATTTACCTTCTGGACCGGGAGAAGCTGGAGCCGGGAGAGAGCTGCGTGTGCCAGGTCCGTTTTGAAGATCATATGTCAGGAGTATACGGAGACAGATGCGTGCTGCGCTCCTATTCACCTTTAAGGACTATTGCCGGGGCCAGGATAATCAACCCTCTGGGCCGTAAAGTAAAGCGCTTTTCATCCGAGGTGAAGATTCTGGAAAAACTGGCCGGTGCCAGAGCCGAAGAGCTGATCCATGTGCAGCTTGAACTGGTTGGAATCAGCGGATTGACACTGTCTCAACTTGTTATTCTTACTGACCTGGAAAACAAGGAGCTGCAGAAGAAACTGCAGGTCATGGGCGGCAGGCAGGAAGTATTTCTGGTGGACAAGGAAAACAGGATCTATGTGAGCGGAGAGGTTGTTGCCCGACTGGAAAAGGACATGCTTGAACAGCTTGGTGAACTGCACCGTAAGCATCCCATGCGTCAGGGCGCATCCAGAGGGGAGCTGGCGGGAAAATGGGCCAGGGATATTCCTGAGAAGCTTTTTTTCTTTGTTCTGGAACGTCTGGTCCGGGCTGAAAGAATCATTTCTGAACAGGAATATTACCGGCTGCCTGAACACAGGGTTTCACTGGCTGCGGATCAGGAAAAACTCAAGAAAAAAATCACGGGGACTTATGTTCAATCCGGGATACAGCCGCCTACAGTGAAGAAACTTCTGGAGGATCTAAGTCTGGAGATGAAGGAAGTCTTGCCGGTGCTCAAACTCCTGCAGGATGAAAAATTCCTGGTCAAGATCAGTGAAGAGCTTTATTTTTCTAATGAAGCTGTTGAAGAACTGAAGCGGAAGATAACTTCATTTTTAATGAAAAGTGAGGAGATGGGGCCGGTTGAATTTAAGGAACTCACCGGTCTCTCCAGAAAATACGCCATACCGCTAATGGAATTCATGGATAAGGAAAAGCTGACCATCAGGATAGGAGACAAACGCAAACTGCGCAGAAAGACTTGATTTTGATGTATTGCTGCACGAGGCAAAAAACCGCAAAGGCATGGAAATCCTTTTTTGTTTGTGCTATGTTATCAAATTGATTATCAATTAATATCAGCTTCGCTGCAGCAACAACATGTCCGAAACTCAAAGAGATATTTTAAATGAACTGGCTCTTTTAGGTCTTCAGGCCGAAAGCAGGGCTAAAAAGAAGGAATGGGAACTTGTCCTCATTGCCATGGAAATCGATTATTTCTGGCAGGATGGACGGCTCCTGGTTCCTTCCTCCCAGGCTTCAAAAGCTGTTGAGGAGATCAGACAATACGAGCGGGAAGAAAAGGAGATGGAACACTATGTTCCCAGAGCCGCTCCCGAGCAGAAAAACGCCCTGGTTTCGATCTTCATCCTTTCTCTGCTTCTGCTCTTTTTCACCGTAGTGTATGAAGGCCTGGGAGGTGAGCAGTGGCAGTATCTTCCCTGGCTTGAAAATGGCAGCGCCAGCGCAGCCAAAATAATTCAGGAGGGAGAATGGTGGAGGACCATCACCTCACTGACTCTGCATGGTGATCCCGCTCATGTTCTGGGTAACGTGATCATTGGAGCTCCTTTTATTATTGCGGTCTGTTCCCGTCTGGGCCTTGGGCTTGGCTGGCTGATGGTGATCATGACCGGAGCGCTGGGCAACTATATAAATGCATGGATCATGTCACCCGCTCACAACAGCATCGGCTTTTCCACCGCGGTATTCGCGGCAGTGGGCATGATGGCCATTCATGCAGTCAAGGATTCGCGGTTATCCCTGGGAAATGCCTTTGTGCTTGGTCTGGCCCTTCTGGCCATGCTCGGAGTCGGAGGAGAGAATACCGATGTTGGAGCGCATCTTTTCGGCCTGCTGGCCGGGTTTGGAACAGGCATGCTGACCATGAGAATGGTAGATCTTCGTGAAAGCCTGAAGAAAATCGACTTTCTTTTTGGAGCCGCTGCAGCGTTGCTGGTCCTGGAAAGCTGGATGCTGGCTCTTTGGGGGGAAAGTCTGCTGGATGTTTTTTGAGAATGTCTGCAAAGGAGACTTATAAATCTATCTGGACTCTCTCCTGGCCTCAGGTCCTGATGATGTTTTTCCACTTCCTCATCGGATTTGTGGATGTCTGGGTAGCCGGCAGACTGGGTAAAGACGTACAGGCCTCCATGGGCATAATGACCCAGGCCCTGTTTTTTTTCCTGATCGTGGCCATAGCTCTGGCCAACGGCAGTGTAGCAGCCATAAGTCAGTCCTACGGAGCCGGGCTTATGCTTCGGGTGCGCAGGTATATCGGACTCGGCCTGGAAATAGGTGCGGTTTTGGGCGTAGTATTTCTTGCCGCAGGACTGCTGTTGAAAGACGTACTTCTGGGACTTCTGCAGATCCCTGAAGATATATTGCCGGTGGCAGAGTATTTGCTGAGTGTTTTTTTATATATTCTGCCGGGCTATTATCTACTGATCATTTGCAATGCTTTTTTCAGGGCCCAGCACAAAGTCATGATTCCCCTGTACTCCATGATGATCGTCACTGTGGCCAATACATTCGGGGATCTTGCCTTCGGGCTTGGCTGGTGGGGATTTCCGGCGTTCGGGTACAAAGGTCTTGCCTGGACTACTTTTGGCGCTGTATTGTGCGGCGTTTTGTTCAACCTGTTCATCCTTTACCGCCAGGGTTTCCTGCAGCGCAAAAGCTTCGCTCCCTGGCGCTGGGTCAAAAGGGCCTTTCCATATCTGTTCAAAGTGGCCTGGCCGGCCGGATTGATGCAGGTGGTCTGGCACTCTGCCTATCTGGTTCTTTTCGCCATTACCGCAGCTCTGCCGGTAGGGAGCGTGGTGGCCCTCGCCGGAATGAGTGCGGGTCTTAGAGTGGAGTCGCTTCTTTTTCTGCCCGGAGTGGCCTTCAACTTTACCGCTTCCATTCTGGTGGGCAATCACCTGGGAAGAGGAGATGTACAGGGCGCCAAAAGAATAGGTTATCAGGTGCTGCTTGTGGCACTGGTCAGCGTGGGTCTGCTTACCATGATTCTCTGGCAGGTGATTGAGCCGGTAGCCGGATTCATTGCCCCTGATCCGGAGGTGAGCAGTGAAGCTGTGAACTACTTGAGGTTCAACATGGCCGCTATTCCTTTTCTGCTTGTGGCCATGATCCTGGGAGGTGCTCTGACCGGTGCGGGAGCCACCTTGTATCAGATGTTCGGAATGGGGGCAGCCTCATGGCTGGTAAGAATTCCTCTGGCCTACCTGCTTGGACATCTGGTGATAGGAGCGGCCACCGGAATCTGGATGGCCATGTTCATCTCCATGGTTATACAGGCGGGAATCATGTTTTATCTTTATCAATACAAGGACTGGTCCAAGTTTGCGCAAAGAAAAAGCAAAAGTACAGCTCAACAGCCGATATCCTGATTATGCACGGCTGCAGCTGCTTGTACTTAAGATTTAAATCAAGGACAATTCAATGTTATGGAAGATTTTTGCAGCGTTCGTTATTCTGCCGATTGCCGAGATCTATGTCCTGATTCAGATCGGGAGCCATATCGGGGCCTTGTGGAAGATCTTTCTGGTCATAATCACCGCCTTTGTGGGGGCCTTTCTGGCTAAGATGCAGGGCGCTCAGACCATGTTCCGGCTGAGGATGAATGTGCAGCAGGGCATACCACCGACGCACGACATTCTGGATGCCTTTCTAATCTTTGCCGCAGGCATTGTATTTCTGACTCCGGGTTTTATTACCGACCTGGCAGGTCTGTTCCTGCTTATCCCTCAAACCAGACGGATTGTCAGGATGTGGTTGATCAAGAAGATAGACAGGTGGATGAGGGGTGGAAATGTCCACGTTATACGGCGCTGAATGGATTTTTGCCGATGATTTTGCTCAAAAGGTCCAGAGTGGTCCGGCTTAAATCATATGCGGAAAAGCTTTCGGGTCCGATCCAGGCGGCATTGACGGCATCAGTGCCCGCCCTGATTTCTCCACTCACGTATTCAGCCCAGAGATCGATGATCACATAGTGAAAAAGAATTTCGCCCTGATGGTCGCGTTGAATGAGGTCAAACGTGAACACTGGATCACCGGCCCGGATGACAATTCCGGTCTCTTCCAGAACTTCTCGCTCTGCAGCCTGCTGCATGGTTTCTCCTAGTCTGATTTTGCCTCCGGGAATGGACCATTCTCCAAACGCGGGAGGGGAGCCTCTTTGAACCAGCAGAAAAAGCTCCTTGTACATGACCACCGCGCCGACCGCCACCCTGGGCACGTCGGGATAGCTCCCCCGGGATCCTGTTTTGGAATTGCTTTTCTGGTCTATATGCATGAAAGGTTTAAAATAGGTTTTGTTTCTTGACCTTTAACTTTCCGGCTGACAAGATTCAACCATATTTAACATGTTTATTAGTATTGTTGCTGCGTAAAGGCAGCTTAATTATTAGAAACATTAGTGGTTTTTTTGTGGATAATTTTGAGAGTTTAAAGTTTCTTATATACCTTTTACTTTCGTACTTTTGTTTATTCGTGCTTTTTAATTTTTTACTCAAGTATTTTTTTAACAGGAGCAGGATGTGGGCTATATAAATATGCGCCAGTGCCTGGCTGATCTGGAAGCAAGAGGTGAACTTGTTCGCATTCAAAACGAGGTGGATCCCTATCTTGAAGTGGGATCCATTCAGCGCCGGGTTTTCCAGAAAAATGGTCCGGCCCTGATATTCACCAACGTCAAATATACCCCTTTCCCCATGGTGGGCAATCTTTTCGGGACTATGGACAGGGCCAGGTTTATTTTCAGGGATACGCTGGACGTTCTGGACAGACTGTTCAAACTTAAAATTGAACCAATGCGCTTTTTCAAATCTCCCTGGAAATATGCGGATGTTCTGCCTCTTCTGGCCAGATCATTTCCCCGGAAGGCCGCGCGCGGTCAGGTTTCTCAAGGCAGAACATCGATCGGCAATCTGCCGGGTCTGGTCTCCTGGCCCGGAGACGGAGGGGCTTACGTAACCCTGCCTCAGGTTTATTCTGAAAATCCGGAAAGACCGGGATTTATGCTTTCAAATCTGGGAATGTACCGGGTGCAGTTGACTGGAGAAGACTTTGATTCAAACCGGGAGATGGGTCTGCATTACCAGATACACAGAGGCATTGGCCGGCATCATCAACTGGCTCTGCAGCGCAGAGAACCTTTAAAGGTCAATGTCTTCATCGGCGGGCCTCCGGCCATGACCCTGGCTGCGGTCATGCCCCTGCCCGAAGAGGTTCCTGAAGTGATTTTCGCCGGAGCACTCTGCGGACGGAGAATTAAGATGGTCCCTGCCGCCAACGGACTTCCCATGCCTGCTGAAGCGGACTTCTGCATTTCCGGCCATATTCAGCCAGGCAGGGAACTTCCTGAAGGTCCTTTCGGGGACCATCTGGGATATTACAGTCTGAAGCACGATTTTCCCGTGCTTGAGGTACACAGGATCCATCATCGTCTGGACGCGGTATGGCCGTTTACCACGGTAGGCCGTCCACCTCAGGAGGATACGGTATTCGGCACGCTGATCCACGAATTAACCGCACAGCTTATACCTTCTGTTTTCAGCGGAGTAAGAGAAGTTCATGCTGTGGACGCCGCCGGAGTGCATCCCCTGCTTCTGGCTGTCGGAAGGGAAAGCTATGTTCCTTATGCCAGAAAGAGACAGCCTCAGGAACTGCTGACCAGCGCCATGAATCTTCTGGGACAGAGCCAGACGTCTCTGTCCAAATATCTGATCATTGCCGCAGAGGAAGATGACCCGGGCCTGACAGCCAAAAATATCCCCTGTTTTTTTCATCATGTATTAAGACGTATTGATTTTACAAGAGATCTGCATTTCATAACCAGAACAACCATGGATACCCTGGACTATTCCGGCATAAGCCTTAATCAGGGTTCAAAACTGATCATGGCCGCAGCCGGGGAAATCATGAGAGAACTGGGCTTTAAAATGCCCGGGCAACTGCCTCTGGATAATGACTTTTCAGGACCTTTCTTTATGGCGCCCGGGATCATGGTCCTTCAGGGTCCAAAGAACAAAAGTCCAAGGGATACTCATGATCAGAAACTTGAAAATCTTGGATCAAGGCTCAATGAAGCAGCCGGGATGGAAAAATTTCCGCTGGTAATTGTAGTCGATGACGGCCCCTTCACAGTGGCCGACTGGGAAAATTTCTTGTGGGTGGTGTTTACCCGCTCGGATCCGGCCACGGATATATATGGCATGGGAGCATTCACCAGGTGCAAGCACTGGGGAGCGGAAAAAGGAATAATCATTGATGCCAGGCTGAAGCCTTATCATCCCTCTGTTCTGGATGAAGACCCGGAAGTGGAAAAAAGGGTGGATCGCCTTGGAGAGAGAGGTGGCCCGCTATACGGACTGATTTAGGCTGAACACAGACAAAAACATAATAAATTAGCAAAAATCGACTTAAAAATTTTTACCACAAAAATGTTGATTTATTGAACCTGAATCCGTGCAACAGGTTCCGGGGTTTGGCCGAACAGCCGTAAAAAAATCGCTTCAATACAGACTAAATCAAAATCCATTTCGTGCATGAATCAGCATTCTGCTGGAAGATCTGACTCATAATTATGACCAGTTCATATGGTTAAGGATTTTGATTAAGTCTGTCTAAGTTTCTCAGACAGTTTACTTCCGTTCGGCCATACCCCGGAACCTGCAGGGGCTATCAGGATAAAATGGCTTCATGGATTCAGGATCTTAATCCAAAAGCTTTTTTAACCCAATAAAATTGATCAGTAAAAACACTCCAACACCGGTCACAGATCCCACTCCATTTAAAAATACGTCATCCCAGGTTCCATGACGGTAAGGCAGATAATGCTGAAAAAGCTCCATAAGCGAGCTGTAGGCGAACACAAAAATAACCGCTGAAACTCTGAATTTTATGTCATTAAAGCTCATGCAGGCCAGAAAGGCAACCCAGGCCATTCCGACAAAATGCAGATAAGGCGCTGATCCGGAAGGAGTTCCCGGGTCAGGAGTCAAAGTGGCATACGGAATAAGTAAAAGCATGATAACCAGCAGAATTCTGGAGACATTCTGAATAAATTCAAAAAAATTATTCTTTTTCAAGGTGTTTATCTTCCATTTATTATGTTTTCTGATTAAATGCTGTAATTGATTATTTTCTATTGAAAGCTGGACAGTTGTCCCGCGCTTATCTCTGGCTTCTTCAGTCATGAGAACGAAAATATTTCAAAAGTGGATCAATCAGGATGAAATGATGAATTCACTGATTAAGTTTAAAAGGTAAGGCAGGCTGGACCGGGTTTTATTGTGC
Source organism: Desulfonatronospira sp. (assembly GCA_007127015.1). Taxonomy (GTDB): domain Bacteria; phylum Desulfobacterota; class Desulfovibrionia; order Desulfovibrionales; family Desulfonatronovibrionaceae; genus Desulfonatronospira. The sequence continues at coordinate 14,847 of SLAE01000079.1, forward strand.
GGCCAGGTTATCTGTAACCTTGAGGATTCGTTGACTGCCATCTCCAGGTGTCTTTCATCATCGCATCAAGACCTAGTCCGGCTCTCCAGCCCAGCTCGCGCAGGGCTTTGCCAGGATCGGACCAGCATTCAGCAATGTCTCCAGGTCTTCTGGCCACGATTTCATAAGGCACTTTTTTCCCTGAAGCCTTTTCAAAAGCCCGGACAACTTCCAGCACGCTGTAGCCTTTTCCTGTACCCAGATTCCAGATGAACACGCCTCTGTCTTTCAAGATGGCATCAAGAGCGGCCAGGTGACCCCTGGCCAGGTCGGTTACGTGTATGTAGTCGCGAATCCCGGTGCCGTCATGCGTTGGGTAGTCGCCGCCGAAAACCGATAGACGGGACAATCGTCCCACAGCCACCTGGGAAATATAGGGAACAAGATTGTTGGGTATGTCTGCCGGATCCTCACCAATCAGTCCTGAAGGATGGGCTCCTACAGGATTGAAATAACGCAGAAGCGCAACCGACCAGCGCTCATCGGAGCGGGCCAGATCTGCAAGCACCTGTTCGATCATAAGCTTGGATCGCCCATATGGATTGGCAGGCTCGCCGACAGGGAAATTCTCCCGCACAGGCATGGACGAAGGCTCGCCGTAGACTGTGGCCGAGGAACTGAAGACAATGCGGTATATTCCTGTCTCAGCCATGGCCTTGCACAGCATGAGTGTTCCAAATACGTTGTTTTCATAGTAGGTCAGCGGCATGGAAACACTTTCGCTTACCGCCTTCAGGCCTGCAAAGTGTATCACGGTTTCGGGTCTGAATGCTGAAAAGACGTGCCGCAATAAATTCCTGTCCCGGATATCGCCCTTAATCAGTTCAGTTTTGCGGCCGGTTATTTTTTCCACCCGCCTGATTGATTCTGGTGAGCTGTTGCTGAAATTATCAAGAACAGCGACATCATATCCTGATTCCAGAAGCTCAACAACAGTATGGCTTCCGATATAGCCTGCTCCTCCAGTGACCAGAACCCGCTGCATCAAGTTTCTCCTTAATGGATAGCTGGTTTAACAATGAAGATAGTTTGTTCTCATTCGTGCCAGATATGCTGCAGCAGTCAGCAGTGCAGCGCTGATCACCACTCCCAGGATGTTGAAAAAAGCATCGGTTGGATTGAAGATCCTGAACGGCAGCCAGTATTGAATGCCTTCAACAGAGAGAGCGAAGACTATACCCAATACAAACCAGGCCAGGAAGAAGTGAATGTTGCAGCTTACGCTTTGAGCGGCAAGCGTCAAACGCTCAGCGATCTGCATTCTGATACTTTTTACTTCGCCTTTTTTACTTTCGCTTTTTTTCTTTTTGCTCGTTTCTTTGTACTTTAATAACACCGCCATAAACATCCAGGGCAGAAAAACCAGGGAATGCACGAGCTGATTTGCACGAATCGGGCCAACTTCAGTCCTGCTCAACTCTATGCCGATCTGACCGGTCGGAATAATATGCAGAAGCAGCATGATCATAATATATATCAATGGCAGGAAGGACATATAAAAAGACTTATTCCGGTTCTTCTATATAATTAAATAAAAAAGGGATATTTATCCAATATTAATGCCTCTGGACAACTACGCCACCAGATCGTAACCCGTCCCGGCGCACAGGAAAAACAAGTCGATCCGGCTGCTTTATTTTATCCGAGGCTTATAATTATTCCCCCGCATGAGTCCAGAAAAATCTACTCTGATTTTTCTTGATTTTCTATACTGATAGCAATTAAACTGTAATTTTGTTTTCTGGTGAAACATGTGTCTTTAGAAAAAGATTAAGGAGTTAAGCATGCTTTGGAGCAGATATTTTATGCCCACTTTAAAAGAGGTTCCGGCCGAGGCTGAAGTGGTCAGCCATAAACTGTTACTCAGGGCGGGCATGATCCGAAGGCTGGCCTCGGGCATTTATACCTACCTGCCTGCCGGATGGAGATCACTGTACAAAATTTCCGACATAGTCCGCCGGGAAATGAACCGTTTTCATGGCATTGAAATGCGCATGCCAACGGTTCAGCCCGGCGATCTGTGGAAGGAGACCGGAAGGTGGGATGCCTACGGCAGGGAGCTTCTGCGCTTTAAGGACAGACATGATCGCGATTACTGCCTCGGTCCCACCCATGAGGAAGTTATCACCGATCTGATTCGCCGGGAAGTAAACTCCTACCGCCAGCTGCCTCTTAATCTTTACCAGATCCAGACCAAGTTCAGGGACGAAATAAGACCCAGGTTCGGGCTGATGCGCGGCCGGGAATTCATCATGAAGGATGCTTATTCCTTTGACCGCGATGATGCGGGTGCAAGTCAAAGCTATGAATGGATGCACAATGCATACGTAAGCATTTTTAAAAAGCTGGGTCTCAGATTCAGAGATGTGGAAGCTGATACCGGAGCCATCGGCGGAAGCATTTCCCACGAATTCATGGTTCTGGCCGAGACCGGAGAAGATATCATCGCTACCTGCACTCAGTGCGCCTATGCCGCGAATCTGGAAAAAGCAGAGGTCGTCTGCGAAGGTCCTGATTGCCCGGAGAATCAGAAGCATCCGGAACAGGTTCCTACCCCTGGAATGCATACCGTTGCTCAGGTGGCAAAATATCTTCAAGTACCTGAAAGCAGGATGATCAAGACTCTTCTGTATGAAGCAGACGGTAAGGCTGTTGCCGCACTTGTCCGCGGAGACCGGGAGTTGAATGAAGTAAAGCTTAAGAATATGCTGGGGACGGATACTCTGGAAATGGCCGGGCAGAAACAGGTTGAGAAATGGACCGGAG
>SLAE01000156.1 GCA_007127015.1 Desulfonatronospira sp.
CGCTGATTTCAATTCTGATCATAGTGGCTGCTTTTTACTATCTGAACAGCATGCTGCGGGGAGAACAGTTCACGCTTACCGGCAGGGTCAAGTCACACCTGGCTCTTCTCGGAGCAGCGGTGCTGGTTCTCGTGGCAGCAGGGCACTGGCTTGGACGATATGAACTGCTGGGCTCTCCGCTGGGCGCTGTTTACGGGGTGGGCTATACTGATGATAATGTACTTCGTCCAGGGTTGGCCATTATGACTGTGGTGGCCCTTGTCAGCGCGGTGCTGCTCGCGGCTTCAGCCTTCTACAAAGGCAAAAAACTGATCGTGGCCTCACTTGGATTGTGGTTCGGGATGAATTTCATACTCATTTATCTGGCTCCCGGCCTGGTTCAAAGATTCGTGGTCGAACCCAGCGAACTGGCCAGGGAAAGGGGATATCTGGAGCATAACATTGAACTCACCCGGCAGGCCTTCGGCCTCGACGCAATCGAGTCACAGAGGCATCCGGCCAGAGGAGTGCTGGACAGAGAAACCATTGACGCGAACAAAGGTACGGTGCGGAACGTCAGGCTCTGGGATGAACTTCCGCTTCTGCAGAGCTATAACCAGATCCAGTTTTTCCGGCTTTACTATGATTTTCTGCAGGTGCATACGGACAGGTACAGGGTTGACGATGAACTGAGGCAGGTAATGCTGGCCACGCGTGAGCTTTCCGCGGAAAAGCTGCCTTCCGAAGCTCAGCGCTGGGTCAACAGACGCCTGCAGTTCACTCATGGATACGGTGTGGCCATGTCCCCGGTCACTGAAGTGGCTGCCGGAGGCCGTCCCAATTTCTTTGTCCGGGATGTTCCGCCTGCGGGAGATGTAGCTCTGGAGCGTCCGGAAATATATTATGGCCTGAAAAGCCTGGATTATCTTATTGTGCGCAGCAGAATGCAGGAGTTCAACTATCCGGGTCCCGAAGGTCCTGTCTATACTCATTATGAGGGAGAAGGCGGGGTCAGGCTGGATTCTTTCTTCCGCCGGCTAATGTATGCCTGGAGTTTCAGGGATATAAACATTCTCATTTCCGATGAAATAACCAGGGAAAGCATGATCCAGTACCGGCGGACCATACCTGAGCGTTTTTCCACGGTGACTCCGTTTCTCCTGCGCGATAGAGAAGCCTACAGCGTGGTGGCCGATGGCCGGCTGTTCTGGATTCAGGACGCCTATACCACCAGCGGCAAATTCCCTTATTCAACTCCCTGGGAAAACAGATTCAATTATATCCGCAACAGCGTAAAGACAGTGGTTGATGCCTATCATGGCAGCATGGACTATTATATATCCGATCCGGACGATCCATTGATTCAAGCCTATTCTTCAATGTTCCCGGATCTGTTTAAACCCATGGAGGAGATGCCTGATTATCTGCACGACCATGTGCGCTATCCCCTGGATCAGTTCACAGTACAGAGTCAGATGCTTCTGCAGTATCATATGCAGGATCCGGTGGTTTTTTACAACCAGGAAGACCGCTGGTCCGTGCCGGTGCAGTCCTCTTTCGGGCGAACGGATATGCTCAGGCCCTACTATATAGTGGCCAGGCTTCCGGGTGAGGAAAGAGAGGAATTTCTCCTTATCCAGCCTTTTACTCCGGTGAACAGGCACAACCTTGTAGGCTGGCTGGCGGCTAGAAGTGATGGAGAAAACTACGGGCAGCTCATTCAGTACAACTTCCCTTCGGGCCGGCACGTGGATGGTCCCACCCAGGTGGGGGCGCGAATTGACAATGACGCGGTCATATCCGAGCAGTTCACACTGTGGGGGCAGGTTGGTTCCGAAGTAATGCGCGGCATCATCCTGGTTATTCCTGTCGGTGACGCGCTGCTGTACGCGGAGCCGGTGTTTCTGAAGCCGGACGCTCTTGATTTTCCCGAGCTGAGGCGGATTATTCTTGCCGACTCCAGTCAGGTGGTCATGCATCAGACCCTGGATGATTCCGTAGACGCTCTGGTAGGTGTCCTGCCGCCGGTGGCGCCGGTGATGGAAATGGAAGAAGAAGTGCTGGCCACTGAAGACAGGATGCTGCCTGATCTCCGCCAGGGTCTGCTTGATGTAGCGGACAGACTGCAGGATGTTCTGGACAGCTTGCGGGAACTGGCCAGGTAATGCTTTGCAGATAAATAATCAACTGAACAGATAATATCACCGGATAACAATAAAGAAGGCCGGACGAATTTCAAGTGATTCGTCCGGCCTTATTTTTCTGTTATTCCGGATTCCTGAAACTGGTTCCGAAATTTGGCGAAACGGCCGCAAAAACTCGCTCCTAGACTTAAATAACCCGGGTGAAGATCCAGGTTCCGGCCACAAAGGTTCCGAGCACGCTGCCCTGGTTGGCCAGGACCACTACCAGGAGAATGCGGCAGACCGGATTGAGCCAGAAGGCTTTTATGGAAGTCAAAGCCTGTGGCAGATTTTCCAGGTCCGCTACAAGCGGTTTTTTGATCCAGGCCTGAACCAGGCCGGCTATCCATCCTACTGCCATGGTCGGATTCAGGCTGGTCAACGGCGCGGCAACAAATGTGGTGGCGATTGTCAGGGGGTGGGCCAAAGCCAGGCTAACGGCCAGGGCTGAAAAAAAACCATTGACCAGGATCCAGATATAGATGGACTGCACAGAATGTTCAGCTCCCTGAGTGACAAAGCCCAATACCAGCAGTCCGATGATAATCAGTGGAACGCCCCATTTTATGATTGAGGGCCACACAGGTTTTGGAGGTATGGTGAGCAGGGGTTCAGGATCAATTTTTTTGTCCAGGTTCTCAATAATTCCCGGAATATGCCCCGCGCCGATTACCGCCAGAATTTTCCGGCCCGGACTTTCAGCTATTTTATGGGCCAGATACTGATCCCGTTCATCTATCAAGGTTTTTTTGATCTGCGGAAAGGATTTGGAGAATTCCTCCATGACCATTTGCAGCTGGTCCTTGTTTTTCAACCTTTCAATATCTTCCTGCTTGATGTCTCCTGGAAAGGCCAACCCTGCCAGAAGCTGCATGAGCAGCTTGAGCTTGCCCCAGAATGAAAGAGAGGACCAGACCCGCTTTAAAGTTACATTAACATCCCGGTCAGCCAGAACAAGAGCAGCTCCGCTCTTTTCAGCCTGCTCGATTCCTTCAACCATTTCCGCCCCGGGCTTGACGCCTAGCTTACTGCCTATCTTGCGATAGATGGAACTGAGAACCAGTTGGGCCAGAAGAAACAGGGCTTTATTTTCCCTGATGACCTGGTAGATATCAGTATTTTTCCAGGCATCAGGATGCATCAGGGTCTGATATCTTGTCGCGCAAAGCTCCACACAGACAGTGTCAGGTTCTATTTCCCACGCCGCGAGGCGAACCTCTTCAACGCTTTTTTCAGAGACATGAGCTGTGCCCAGGAGATAAATCTCCTTATCTTCAAGCTGAACCCGGTGCAGGCTGTCCATGTTTTCCAGGCTGGAGACCTTATTTTGTATCTCAGTAGAGTTATTTTCTTTCTGAAGCATTGATTTTCCTGATATTGCCGGATAAGTGTTGTTTTCGATAATAAGTTCACATGAACAAAAGGGTGGCTGACCGGAACAGAAGGTCTAAAGCCGCTGTATTCGCTATACTGACGCGATTCATCTTTTGCCCGTCCAACATTTAATCATAAGCTTATCCAGGCGAGGATGCAAGTGACCAAGGTACGGATTCTGCAGGGCGAAATTAGAAGTGAGCCTGACTTCAACCCGCACAAGAGCCTGGTTCAGAATCTTTTTGAACATGATTATTTCAGACAAACCGCTATATGCTCCGGTCTTGGACTTTGCGGAGAATGCCGGGTGCGTTTTCTCCGGAAGGTTCCCAAGCCAGGTGACAGAGACCTGGAATATTTTTCCGAAGAGGAGTTGGAACAGGGCTGGCGCCTGGCCTGTTTTCATTTTCCGGAAGCTGGAGCGGTACTTGAAATTCCTGTCGAAGTCAGCTCTGAAAATTTTGCCTGGGCCTCTAAAGCGGAAGTAGCGGCACTAGGCATGGATATTGGAACGACCACTTTGAAATGGGGGTTTCTCCATGCTGATAATAAATTAAGCCTGGGCACCTGCCTTAATCCGCAGATGGGTGCAGGCAGTGAAATCATATCCAGGCTGTCCTACGCCTCAAAAGATATTGCCGGTTTCAGACTTCTGCATAAGCTGATAATCAACAAAATCAAAAACATTCTGCTCTCGGTGCATGAAAAAGAAATTCCGGTGGTTGCAGCCGGCAATCCAGCCATGATTCATATTCTGCTCGGAGAAGACATTAGCGGCCTGCTTCGCCACCCGTATCGCCTGGCGGTGATTGCGGGCAAACATTATAAACTGCCAGGGCTTGACCGGCAGATATTTATTCCTCCGCTTCTATCCCCGTTTATCGGAGCAGATATCAGCAGCGGCCTGACTTATCTTCTTCATGCTCAAAAACCCAGGTTTCCTTTTCTTTTCTGCGATCTGGGCACCAACGGAGAGCTGGTGCTGGGCATCAACAGGGATGAATTCTACAGTACAAGCGTGGCGCTTGGCCCTGCTCTGGAGGGGGTGGGGCTCAGGTTCGGAAGCCCCTTCGGTCCAAAAACAGCCTCAGGCTTTGTCCTTACTCCTGAAGGCATAGAGCCGAAGCAGAAGAACTGGAACGGTCATGTTTCAGGCTGCGGGTATCTTTCTCTGCTTTCGGCTCTGTCGAGACTGGGAATTATGGATGTAACCGGCAGGTTTACCGGTTCCCGGACTCCATTGTCCAGAACCGTGGATCTGCGCGGCAATAAAGTATTCATCCGGGACAGGTTTTATCTGAGCGGCAGAGATGTGGAAGAAATCCTTAAAGTCAAGGCGGCTTTTACTCTGGGCATAAAGCTTCTGCTTCAAAAGACTTCCATGTCTGCTGACAGGCTGGCCCGGATATATCTGGCCGGAGAAATCGGAAAGCATGTTGAGCTTGAAGATCTTGGCCAGTTGGGCTTTCTTCCCAAAGGTTCCATGCACAAGACCAGAGTGCTCGGAAATACCTCGCTCAAGGGAGCGCTGCTGATCGCCGGAGAAAGCCGGGTTCGAAAATGGGTTCAGGCACTTCCCGAAAAAGTTCACACCCTGGCTCTGGCCAATGAGCCGAAGTATCTGAGTACTGATTTTTTCCGGCACATGCGTTTTGAATATGTTTAAGCCCTTACGGCATCAGCTGCGCCCGCGCCCTCTCGATGGTCCTCCTCCGCCGGGCCGTCCCCCTTTTTTAGGTCCGGGTCTCGAAGCTGAAGAAAGGTCAAAGGTCTGGCCCTGTTCCTCCATAAGCACAGCCATGCGGCTGAGCCTGACCTTGCCTCTTTCATCAATCTCGATAGCCTTGACCTTGATCCTGTCGCCGATGTTGGCAACATCGGTAACCTTTTCCACCCGTTTAATATCCAGCTGGGAAATATGCACCAGTCCATCAACCCCGGGGAGGATTTCCACTACAGCGCCGAAATCCAGAACCCTGGTCACCTGTCCTTCATAATCCTTGCCCAGTTCCGGCTTCTGGTTATAGAAAAGAATCATCTCCTTGGTTTTCTGTAAAATCTCCTCAGAAGGAGAGAAGATGGAGATCCTGCCGCTTTCTTCAATATCTATGGAAGAACCGGTTTCCGAGGTGATTGCCTTTATGTTTTTTCCGGAAGGACCGATCACGTCCTTTATCTTGCTTGTGTCCACCTGAATGACCGCCATCTTGGGGGCGTAAGGTGAAAGTTCCTTTCTTGGCTTGGAAATTACTTCATTCATATGATCCAGGATGTGTGTCCGGGCATCACGGGCCTGTTCAAGGGCCTGATAGATGATTTCTCCGGATATTCCGGATATCTTAATATCCATCTGCACCGCGGTAATTCCGTCATATGTGCCGGCTACCTTGAAATCCATGTCTCCCAGATGATCCTCAACACCTAATATATCGGACAAAATCAGATATTCGTCCTGTTCCTTGATCAGGCCCATGGCTATGCCCGCCACTGGCTCCTTGATGGGTACACCCGCATCCATCAGGGCCAGGGCGCCTCCACATACAGTGGCCATGGAGGATGAGCCGTTGCTGTCCATGATTTCCGAGACTAGACGCAAAGTAAATGGAAATTCCTCGCTGGTCGGCAATACAGGCTGAATGGCCCGCTCGGCAAGAGCTCCGTGACCGATTTCCCGACGGGAAGGTCCACGGAGAACCCTGACCTCTCCCACGCAGTAGGGAGGAAAGTTGTAATGGAGCATGAAGCTCTTGCTGCTGTCTCCGGTAAGGGTTTCAATATGCTGAATATCCGAAGCGCTGCCCAGTGTGGCGATGCACAAGCTCGATGTCTCTCCCCGGGTGAACAGAGCTGAACCATGAGTTCTGGGCAGAATTCCGACCTCAATGCTCAAGGGACGTACAGTCTCAAGATCCCTGCCGTCAAAGCGGATTTTTTCATTTCGAATTTTTTCCCGCATCATGCTTTTTTCAAGATCTTCAAAAACTTCCCTATACTTGATCAGCTCTGGAGCATCAGGTCCAAATTTTTCAATCAAGATTTCTTCCAGGTCAATCTTGACCTGTTTTCTGGCCTCAATGCGCTCCGCCTTGACCGGAACTTTGAGGGCCCGGGACAGCTTTTCAGCCGCGAAATCCAGTACCAGCTGCTCCAGCCCGGTATCCCTGACCACTTCCGGGACGCTGATTTTTTCTCTGCCGGACAGCCCGCGCAGTTCATCCTGTCCGTTTAGAAGAGGCAAAACCTCCTTTCTGGCCCAGTCGATAGCGTGGGCAATGGTTTTTTCCGGCAAAAAATCGGCCGTTCCCTCGACCATGATCACACCGTCTCTGGTCGCGGCTACGATAAGATTGAGATCGCTCTGGTCCAGAAGTTTGTCACTGGGATTTAATATAAATTCGTCATCAATATATCCTATACGGGCTCCGGCCAGGGGACCTGAAAAGGGTATCTTGGAGATGTGCAGGGCGGCAGAGGCTCCGCAGATAGCCAGGATGTCCGGATCGTTATATGGATCTGCCGACAGTACTGTGGCCATGATCTGAACTTCATTCTTGAAATTTTGAGGGAAAAGGGGGCGGATGGATCGGTCGATAAGCCTGGAAACCAGGGTTTCGCGTTCGCTGGGACGGCCGATTTCTCTGCGAAAATAGCCTCCGGGGATCCTTCCCGCGGCATAGGACATTTCCTGATAGTTAACCACCAGAGGGAAAAAGTCCTGGGACTGCTGGGCCTGACTGGTTACCGCGGTTACCAGGACCACAGTGTCTCCCCCGCGGACCAGGACTGAACCATGAGCTTGGTTGGCCATCTTTCCTGTCTCAAAAGTCATGGTGTAATCTCCGGCCATGGAGGTGATCTTGGTGCTTTGAAAATCTTTTAGCATATTTTACTATCCTTGAGAAAAAGGGTTGTCAGATTATTATAGTGAGTTTAAGCCATGGTTTCATTTATCCAAGGCTTTGATTTGCGTAAATTTTAAGGGTTCCGCATCCTGAACCGGAAGCCTGAAAGCATGTTCCGGAGTCCGGTACAATTTTTTACCGGGAAGTATCCGCGCATCATTCATCCGGACTCCGGCCGAGAGTCTACTTTCTGAGGCCCAATCTGGAGATGAGCTGGCGATAACGATCAACATCCTTTTCTTTCAGATAGTTAAGAAGCTTTCTTCTTTTGCCGACCAGCTTTAGAAGACCCGTTCGGGAATGAAAATCCTTTTTATGGGTTTTAAAATGCTCAGTCAGGTACTTGATGCGTTCAGTCAGCAGGGCCACCTGGACCTCAGGTGATCCAGTGTCGTTCTCGTGTTGTTTAAAGTTCTCAATAACTTCTGCCTTGTCTTTAGGTTCCAGCACCACAGCGGTTTCCTCCTTGGTTCGTTAAAATGCACTATGTCCATAATCCTCTGATTATGGACCACATCAACCGGCCTTCCCTGATTTTTGCCTCGGCCAGAGCCACGGGATCCCCATGTTCGGAGAGAAGCAGAACCGGATCGTTTTCCCGCAGCCGATAATCTTCCGGATCGCCGGCTTCAACGGGTCGACCGTTACGGATAAACCGTTCCTGGGTTTCATTCAGCGTGACCCGGGGCCAGTTGGACAAAGCCTCTGAGATGGGTAACAGGTGCTTTTCCAGGTCGCCGCTTTCCAGCAGCTCCTCCAGAGCCACTGCCTGGTCCAGGGCAAAGGGATGGCTTTGTTCACGGACAAGCTCTGCAAGCGCCGCACCGCACCCGAGGCGAATCCCCAGGCTGTGGGCCAGGGACCGGACATAGGTGCCCGCGGAGCAGGTTATCCGGAACATCACCGAAGCGGAGTCAATCAAAATCGTCTCCGCCCGGTAAACATTTATTTTTTTAGTCTTGTGGGGAACCTTTTGTCCAGCTCTAATAATGGCGTAAAAAGGCCTGCCCATGTGTTTAGCCGCTGACACAGGTGGGACAGGCTGTTCGGTCAGATTCTCCCAGGACTTGATTTCTTCCATGATCTGCCGCTCAGATACCTCGAAGCAATCCTTTTTTTGCAGTATTTCTCCCTGCGTGTCATAGGTGTCCGTACTGATTCCCAGAAGGACGGTTCCCCTGTATGTCTTCGGACCTTCGGTAACGTATGAAGCCAGCTTGGTGGCCTGTCCCACCAGAACCACCAGAATGCCGGTGGCCATGGGATCCAGGGTTCCGGCATGCCCGATCTTTTTAAGTTTAAAGCGCGACTTGATCCGGTTCAGACATGCAGCTGATGTCGGGCCTTTCGGCTTGTCAAGAATAATCAATCCGTCAGGATGTCTGGTGCCCTGTCCGGGTCCTGCCGGTTGCGCACATAAAATCTGGTTCATCATGGAATATTTCACAATAAGCTTATTGGCCGTTAACGCGCTGAAGCACCGGGCATCATCCCAGATGCCTGCGACAGGAGCCGATAATCATTTCCCTGGCTTCCCGCATGGAGGCCTCAACAACAGCTCCGGAAGCGTTCTTATGGCCTCCGCCGTTCAAATCCGCGGCAATCACCCGGACATCGTCATCACCGGCGGATCGCAGACTCAGCTTTACCCGGCCGGGCTCATCCTCACGCATGATGACTGCTACCCTTACTCCATGCACCTTGAGAAGCATGTTCACCAAGCCTTCGCTGTCCTCCGGCCCTGTTCCGGTTTTTTTAAGCATGTTCCGGGTAATGCACATCAGGCCTACGCCGATTTCATCAATGAATTCGGCTTTCTGCAGGGCCAGGCCGTAAAGCTGTATCCTTGCCCTGGACCATTGATTGGTGATCAAAGGATTCAGGTTTCGAACGTCAAGGCCGTTGCGGATCAATGTGGCCGAAAGTTCAAGCACTCCAGGGGTGGTGTTGCCGAAGCTGAAAAAACCGGTATCGGAAACAACCGCCAGATAAATGCTCTCAGCAATTGGTCCGGTAAGTTCAAGTCCAAGCTCTTCAGCGATCAGGGCAATCATTTCACCTACAGCCGGATATTCCGGATCAACCCAGTTGATCCTGCCGAAAGAGGTGTTGCCCGGATGATGATCTATATTTATGCACGGCTTCCGGTTCATCAAATCACTGATGTACTTGCCCGGTCGATCCGCATTCCCGCTGTCCAGGACGATAATCCAGTCAAAATCGCCTTCCGGAGGCCGTTTATTAATGATTCCCGGTATTTCCAGCCAAGTGAATTTTTCAGGCAGTCCGCTTTCATTAAAAAGGGAAAAATTCTTGCCCAGTCTTACAAGAATGTGTCCCAGGGCGGCCATGGAGCCTATGGCGTCTCCGTCAGGCTTTATATGAGACGTGATCAGGAAACTGTCCCCGGATTTCAAGGCATGCAACAACTCACTCGGGACCGGGGTCATAGACCATATCCTCCAGGTAGGAATCCCATTCAAACCTCAGTTGAGGCACGTAACGCATTTTCAAATTATGACCCAGGCTGGAACGCAAAAACCCCTTCGCTCTTTCCAGAGCCTGCTCCACCTCCGGAGAAGGACCGCGCAGATGTGTATAAAGAACATGGGCGATGCTCAGATCCTTATTCATCCGCACTCCGGTAATGGTCAGCAGGTTGAGCCTGGGATCCTGGACTTCTTCGACGATAATCCTGCCCAGTTCGCGCCTTATACTGTCGGCCATTCTTATGGCCCTCCTGGAAGTAGCCGGCTGCATATTCTCTTAAAATACCTCGATTTTTACATCCTGAATATCATCTGTGGAGTTGGACTCCACCATTTTCAGGGCTTTGTGCAATGTTTTTTCCACCCTGACCTTGTCATTGGCCAGGGTGACCATGGCGATTTCCAGATGGTCCAGGCTGTTTTCCGAACCAACTTCGGCCACGGCCAGATTGAATTTATTTTTTATCTTCTGCTTCAGGCTGAGACTGATTTTTCTTTTGCCCTTGAGCGATGTGATACCATGCAGACGAATATTTAAATATAAAGTTCCTATAACCATTTTTTTCAATCAGCTATAAAGCAGGCTTTTCCTCAACTTCCTGGTAAGCATCGATAATGTCGCCGATTTTGATGTCATTAAAGTTCTCCAGTCCCACACCGCATTCGTAGCCCTTGGTCACTTCCCTGACATCTTCCTTGAATCTCTTCAGGGAGGAGAGTTTTCCTGTATAGATCACCACTCCTTCGCGCAGCAGGCGGACCTTGCCGTTGCGGACCAGTTTTCCGTCCATGATCATGCATCCAGCCACCGTTCCCACTCTGGGGACGCTGAAAGTCTGCAGGACCTGGGCCTGGCCGAGATACTCCTCTTTAATCACCGGGCTAAGCATCCCTGTCATGGCATCCTTGATATCGTTCACCAGATTGTAAATGATATCGTAAAAGCGGATTTCCACATTTTCCCGTTCAGCCAGTTCCTTGACCCTGGATGTCGGTCTGACATTGAAGCCGATCACAATGGCTGATGATGCCGACGCGAGCATGATGTCAGTCTCGGAAATAGCCCCGGCGCTGGCATGTATGATATTTATTTTGACCAGATCCGTGGACAGTTTGTGCAGGGTTTCAGTAATTGCGCCAAGAGAACCCTGTACGTCGGTCTTGAGGACCAGGTTGAGGTGGCGCACTTCGTCATCAGCCCTGGAAGCGAGAAAACTCTCAAGGGTTATCCTGGACTCTTTGGCCAGCTCGCGGTCACGTTGTCTGATCTGCCTGGTCTCGGAGATACGCCTGGACACTTTTTCATCCTCAACCACAACGAATTCATCCCCTGCTTCAGGGACTCCTTCAAAGCCCTGGATCTCCACCGGGAACGCGGGACCGGCCTGATCAATCTTTTGTCCCTTGTCATTGAACATGGCCCTGATCTTGCCGTGGTAAAGCCCGCATACGAAAGCATCACCGGCTTTCAGGGTGCCTTCCTGCACAAGAACGGTGCCCACGGCTCCGCGGCCCTTGTCCAGTCTGGCTTCAATAATGTGTCCGATTGCGGTTTTTGCGGGATTGGCCTTGATGTCCAGGACCTCGGCCTGAAGAAGTACCATTTCCAGGAGTTCGTCAATGCCTGTATTCTGCTTGGCTGAAACATGGGTAAAAATAGTATCTCCACCCCAGTCTTCCGGAACCAGTCCCAGTTCGGCCAGTTCTCTCTTTACTCTGTCCGGGTCCGCGCCTTCTTTGTCGATCTTATTTACAGCCACTACAATGGGAACACCTGCGGCCTTGGAATGGCTTACCGCCTCTCTGGTCTGGTCCATGACTCCGTCGTCGGCTGCGACGACCAGGATGACTATGTCGGTCACCTGGGCGCCGCGGGCGCGCATGGCTGTAAAAGCCTCATGGCCCGGAGTATCCAGAAAGGTAATATCTCCCCTTGGAGTATGCACATAATATGCGCCGATATGCTGGGTTATGCCTCCTGCTTCTCCAGAGGCAACTTTGGTTTCCCGGATGGCGTCCAGGAGCGAGGTCTTGCCGTGATCCACATGTCCCATGATGGTAACCACGGGAGGCCTTTGCGCAAGATCCTCAGGCTTGTCTTCCCGTTTGGACTTGATGAAATCTTCTTCAGAAAATCCGGTTTTTTCCACTTCAAATCCGTATTCCGCGGCCACTACAGCCGCTGTTTCCAAATCTACGGATTGATTGATGGTGGCCATAACTCCAAGTCCCAGCAGAGTCTTGATCAGATCCTGGGCCTTGACGCCCATTTGTCTGGCCAGGTCGGACAGGCGGATAGCTTCGTCGATGCGGATCTTTTTCTTGGCCGTCTTAGTCGGTTGTATCCTGTCAGGTGCAATGTGTTCGATTGGTTTCCTGGGCTTGCCCGGCCTGAACCTTCCTCCGGTCTTATCCGAAACCGGAGAGGTCCTGAGCTTCTTGAACCCGGCTTTTGCCTGCCTGCTTTCTTCAATTTCCTTGTAAAAGTTATCGAATTCCACCACCCGCTTATCTTTTTTGTCTTTTTTCTTTTTACGTTTTTTCTTGGCTTCCTTGCCTTCTTCTGCGGCAGTATCAGGCACGGCCGGTGCTGGTTTTTTGTGCGGCTTTGCCTTGGTTTCGGGCACAGCCGGTTCAGCGGGCACCTCTTTGGGCTTGGCTTCAGGTTTGGAGATGATTTTTACCTTGGGTTCAGCCACAGGGGCCTTTCGAGGTTTTGAGGGTTTTTTAGCCTCGGAAGGCTTTTTCCCTGGTTTGCGGGTTTCCGGCTCTTTTTGCCGCTCTCTGGTATCCGCGGGAGGCTGCTTTGGTGCTTCCGGTGCGAGAGTCTTTGCTTCAACCGGAGTTTCTTTTTCAGAAACCTCATCAACTTTTTGTTTCTCCGGAGCAGGGCTTACAGCCTTTGAAGGCTCTTCCCTGACGGGGAGTTCGGCTTCAGGCTCAGGTTTTGGTTTCTGCCTTCTTCTGAGAATGACTCCGCTTTTGGCTGTAGTCTGAGTCACGCTACTGGATGAGCCTCTCAAGTGCCTGTCGCGCACCAGATCCACCTGTTCATCGGTCAAACCGCTCATATGGCTTTTGACCGGGATGTTCAGCTCCCGCAAAAGCTGGATCAATTCCTTGTTGGTTATCCCCAGTTCCTGGGACATTTCTCTGACTCGCATTTTCGTGACCATTATCGCTCCCCCTGGTTGCACTTATGCCTCCAGCCTCTGAACCTTACAATTTTTTCGGAGCATGTCTGATTTCTGCAGGCATAAAAACCTCGACCTGGTCTGGTATGACCCGGATCCAAAATCAGTCCAATATCCGGGTTTTCCGGACAGGTAAAGCGCAGCAATTCGGTTTTCGGGCTTTTGCCGCGACAGATTACGCACGTTCGCACTGGAACGTGTCTTATATGGTTTTTTATCATAATACATCAAAATATTATTCGGCCTGTTCATCCTGCTTCCGGTCTTCATCTTGAGGAAGAAGTTTTTTTTCAGCCTCTTCCTTTTTTTTCGGCCCTAAAAAATTTATGGCCGCTTTCAGATTGTTCAGGTTTTCCTGGTTAAGGTTAAGCTTTTCCATCAACTCTTCATCGTCTGCCTTGGCCAGGCTTTCCAGACTGTCGTACCCGTGCCGGTTGAAATCGCTCACTGAGATCTCCGCCGTGCTGGCCAGCTGTTCCATGATCTGGTAATGCTCGTGCATCATGTTGTATTTGCTTTCAGTATAGACATCGATTTTCCAGCCCAGCAGGCTGGAAGCCAGTTTGACGTTCTGGCCTTTCTGACCGATGGCAGGAGTGAGCTGATCATCAGGCACCACAACTTCAAGAGTCTTTTCATCCTCATCCACGGTTATCCTGCTGATCCTTGCGGGAGAGAGGGCATTGGCCGCATAGGTGGCGATATCCGGGCTCCAGATAACGATGTCTATCCGCTCTCCCTTGAGTTCCTGAACAATATTATGGATTCTTGAGCCTTTTACTCCAACACACGCGCCTACAGGATCCACATCGAGATCCTTGGTCATAACGGCTACTTTGGCCCGCCTTCCCTGATCGCGGACCACGTTCATGACTTTAATGGTTCCGTCGGCAACTTCAGGCACTTCGCGCTTGAACAGACTGACCAGGTATTCGGGATGTGACCTGGAGACTATGATCTGAGGAGTGCGGCTCTCCTTGCGCACATCAATGATATAAGCCTCCACCCGGTCCCCCCTATGGAATCTTTCTTTGGGGATCTGCTCATCCCGGGGCAGCAGGGCTTCGGTGCGTCCAAGGTTGATTATCCATCCGGAGCGATCCCTGCGCTGGATTATGCCGCTGATGATTTCGCCAATGCGGTCCTTGTACTCTTCATAAATTATTTCCTGCTCGGCATCGCGCATTTTCTGCATCAGGACCTGTTTTGCCGACTGCGCGGCTATGCGTCCCATATCCTTGACATTCAAGGTGAATCCAAGTTCATCATCCAGTTGAACGTTAGGATCATGCATTTTGGCTTCTTCCAGCAGGATTTCATTGTCCGGATCACCGATCTGATCGACCACCACTTTAAACTGGTAGACCTCGATCTCTCCGGTTTCTTCATTGAAATTGACTTCTATATCCAGATTATGGCCGAATTTTTTATTGACCGAAGAACGGACTGCCTCTTCAAGAGTGTCAACCAGCATATCTCTGTCGATGCCCTTGTCCTTACTTATCTGGTCGATTATTTTTTTCAGTTCCAGGCTCATGGCCTTCCTCCATTGAAAATGATGTATTCAGACTATTCCGCAAGCTTTACCCTGTCTATTTCCTCCCAGTCAAAATCCCAGCTGGTCTTAGTATCAGCCTGGACGCTGAACCTGTTTCCATGCAGGGAATTCAGGGTGCCGGTAAAATTCCTGCGTCCTTCCCTGGGCTGCTTCAAAGTCACTTTAACCTTCTGCCCGGTGTAACTCCGCATTTGTTCCGGATGAAAAAATTTCCGGTACAGGCCCGGGGAGGAAACCTCCAGGTTGTATGATCCGGGAATAAGGTCTTCAACATCCAGCACCACGCTCAGCTGATGGCTGAGTTCAGCGCACTGGTCAACGGTGACCCCTCCTGGAGCATCGACGTAAACGCGCAGCATCCCGCGTTTGCCTCCGATTCCCGGCGCGAATTCCAGGCCCCACAGCTCCAGGCCCATGATCCTGCAGTTGGTCTCAACCAGTTCAATGATTTTCTGTTTAATTTCCCGGTAGTCCATGATTAATTTCCCTATATCAAAAAAAAAGTGGACCATGTGGCCCACCCCATGCAAACGCTCTAAAAGCCAGTACAACCTGGAGTGGAGCGGGTGACGGGGGTCGAACCCGCGACACCAAGCTTGGGAAGCTTGTACTCTACCAACTGAGATACACCCGCTCGAAACATTGTATTTAATGATTAATATTGGGGCAAATGTCAAGAGGAACTGGATATTTTTCAGGTTCATGTTTCCAGGAGAGGCAATTGCTCTTGCCGGAGAAAGGCTTAATAGATAAGGGAAAGAGACGAACAGGAGGCTGATATGTATACTCTGGTTTTGTTACGCCACGGTGAAAGTTTATGGAACAGGGAAAACCTTTTCACCGGCTGGACCGATGTGGACCTCACCCCGAAAGGCGTGGAAGAGGCTTTAATGGCCGGACAGCTTCTTCTTGATGAAGGATTCAGTTTTGATCTGGCTCATACATCGGTTTTAAAAAGGGCGATCAGAACACTGTGGCTGGTTCTGGAGCGCATGGATCTCATGTGGATTCCGGTATTCAGGTCCTGGCGTCTCAATGAGCGGCATTACGGAGCTTTGCAGGGACTGGACAAGGCTGAAACAGCGGCAAAATACGGAGATGAACAGGTGCTGCAGTGGAGAAGAAGCTACACTACACAACCTCCTGAACTGGCTTTCGATGACGAGCGCCATCCACGCTTTGATCCGCGTTATGCCGGACTGGATCCTCTGGTTCTGCCTGCAACGGAATGCCTCAAGGATACGGTTGCCCGGTTTATTCCATACTGGCACGACCATCTTGCTCCGCAGATACTGGAGGGGAAAAGGCTGCTGGTAGCTGCCCACGGCAACAGCCTGAGGGCTCTGGTCAAATTTTTGGATGATATTTCGGATGAGGAAATCCTTAAACTGAATATTCCCACAGGCATTCCCCTGGTCTATGAGCTGGGAAAGGATTTAAGGCCCTTGAACAGCCGCTATCTTGGCGATCCAGAAGAGCTGCAAAAGGCAATCTCCGCGACTGCAAGACCTGAAAAATCAAAGTAATAAAATATGTTGAACAGAATCCGCAGGTATCTCCGAACAGATGTGTGGCGTATGGATAAAGACCCGAAATCCAGGCCGAGGTCTTTTCTGGTCCATAATCTGCGGGTCTTTCTGGTTGCCTCCCAGGGTTTCGTTCGAAACAACTGCTCCATGCGGGCCTCGGCTCTTACCTTTTATACCTTGTTGTCCATTGTTCCGATCATGGCCCTGGTCTTCGGGATAGCCAAGGGTTTCGGGCTGGAAGAAAGACTGGAGCAGCAGCTGGAGCAATACCTGGGCCATCATGAAGAGGTGCTGGAGGAAGCTATAAGGTTTGCCTACTCCTGGCTGGAGGTAACCAGGGGCGATGTTATTGCCGGGGTGAGCTTTCTGTTTCTTTTATGGGCGGTACTTAAGGTGCTGGACAACATTGAAATTTCATTCAATGCCGTCTGGGGGATAGAGGAAGGCAGAGTATGGGTTAGAAAATTTACCGATTATCTTACTTTTATCATAATTGCTCCCATTTTGTTCGTAATGTCCGGAAGCCTGTCCGTGTTCATTGCCACTGAACTGCACAACTATCTTCCGGAATTCGGCCCTATTGAACATTTTGATCGAGTGATGGAATGGATGGCCGGTCTGGTGCCCTTAATTTTCATGTGGCTTCTGTTCTCCTTCATGTTCCTGGCCATGCCCAACACAAAGGTCAGGATCAGGCCCGCGCTTGCGGCAGGGATACTCACCGGAACCATGTTTATAATCCTGCAGTGGGGATATGTCCTGTTTCAGGTGGCCATGGTCAGGTATAACGCGGTATACGGCAGCTTCGCGGCTCTGCCCCTGTTTCTTATATGGCTTCAGGCCAGCTGGATGATCGTTCTTATGGGTTCGGAACTTTCCTTTGGATATCAGAATGTGCGGCATTACATTCATGCCGCGGAATCAAAAGAGGTCTCTCTGCGGCACAAACAGAAAATATCATTGCTGGTCATGCATCTGATCATCAAAAATTTTGTTTCCGAAGAGGACAGTCCGGGCATAGGAGATATCTGCTATAAGCTTGGACTGCCCGTGCTTCTCGCCAATCAGGTGGTGAAAGAACTTATGGATGCCGGACTGGTGGTCAAGGTCAGTGAGCCGGGGAGGGATGAACATGTTTATCATCCGGGAAAAGATGTAAACCGGATGAGTATAGCTTATGTTCTTAAGTCTCTGTATCATACCGGCGGCACTGAAGTGCCTGTGGAGCGCGATCAGAACTGGGCTGCGATCAGTTCCGCCCTGGACCGTTATGAGGAAATGATGGAAAAATCTTCAGAGAATGTTCTGCTCAAGGACATAGGTCAGCGTGCCTGAGTAACTTCAAGCAAGAGAAGGCTGTCTGACCTGCATTGTTGTGGTCCGGGAAATTCTTCAAACCAGGCGTAAAAACTCATTCCTGGAAAGCGTAAATCAA
>SLAE01000008.1 GCA_007127015.1 Desulfonatronospira sp.
AGCCCAAAAAAGCTCAGCAGTATTTACCTGGGAGGAGGCACTCCATCTCTTCTTGCCGCAGCTGAAATTCAGCGGATCATGGACTGCGTTTTCAAATTCTTCACTCCGGTGCACGGTTGCGAGATTACCATTGAAGCCAATCCGGAAAGCATTGCTGACCGAGTTTATTTGAAAGATCTGGGTCAGCTGGGCATAAACCGCATAAGCCTGGGTGTTCAGAGTCTGGAAAACAGGCTTTTGAGCGTTTTGTGCCGCGCTCACAACGCGGATCAAGCCAGACGGGCGGCCGGAATGATTCTGGAAGCTGATCACAACCTGAACCTCGATCTTATCTGGGGGTTACCCGGTCAGACAGTTAAAAGCTGGCTGAATGAACTGAATATGGCTACAAAACTTGGTGCTTATCATATTTCCTGCTACGGGCTCAGTCTGGAACCCGGTACAGGACTGCAGAAAATAGTTGAAAGAGGAATGCTGAAGTGTCCCTCTGAACGAACCCTTGCGGAAATGTACCTGCAGGGGGCTGATTATCTGGAAGATAAGGGCTTTCTGCAGTATGAAATTTCCAACTTTGCCCGTCCAGGTTATACTTGCCGCCATAACCTTGGGTACTGGTCAGGAAGTTCTTTTCTGGGGCTCGGCCCTTCAGCCGTTTCTCATATGCATGGCCGGAGATGGCGTAACCCGGCTTTGGTCAGCGATTATATTCTGCTGAACGCGAGAAATTTCTCGGGCATTCCGGTTGAGCAGCTTGCCGGGAGCGAACAGCTCAACGAGATGGTCATGCTTTCCCTGCGCATGTCCAAAGGACTGAATCTTGAAGATTACCTGATTGCGACCGGTGAGAGCTTTTGCCGCAAGTATGCCCGGATCATCAGTGATCTGCAGAAAAGTAAGCTGATCATGATTTCCAATAAACACGTGAGTCTGACAAAAAAAGGAATGCTTGTCAGCAACTCCATTCTGGAAAAATTTTTTGAGTCGGCACACAAAGACATTGAAAGCTGTGAATCCAAAAAAGAATTGTCGCCGCAGGAATGTTTATGACCAGCAGAAACAAGCTGATCAGCATTGAAGATTTTGAATCTATCCGGGATGGACTAAAACATAAAAAAATAGTCTTTACCAACGGATGCTTTGACATACTGCATCCTGGCCACGTGGACTATCTGGAAAAAGCCCGTTCTCTGGGGGATATCCTGGTTGTCGGGCTGAACAGCGATACTTCGGTCAGGCGCATAAAGCCGGGAAAATACCGGCCGGTGAATCCGCAGAAGGACAGGGCCAGGGTTCTCTCGGGACTGGGCTGCGTGGACCTGGTCATAATCTTTGATCAGGATACACCCTATCAGCTGATTCAGAGGGTTCTGCCCAAGGTCCTGGTCAAAGGAGGGGACTGGCCGGTTGAAGACATCGTCGGCCGTGATATTGTTATGGACTTGGGCGGAGAGGTGTTGAGCATACCTTTGACCCCCGGATATTCCACAACCGGAATTATTTCCAGGATTGTCAGTAAATAATGTTATTCGCGAAATATGTGCATGCGGATTTCATCAGCGGTTTTTGATGATTTCTGCTCAATTTCTGCCAGCAGTTCCTCCTTGATTGCCGGATGGGCAGAATTCAATATATCAGCAACTGATTTTGTTCCACCTGCTTTTTGATCTTCACTGGTATCCATGGCGATAAGCTGTTTTTTCAGCACCTCGTCAACTTCAATAAGCAGTTCATGAGGAACTGCCTCCATATCGGCCAGGCGCACGAAGACATCAGATCTGATTTCCGGCGGAAAATTCTGCAAAAGCTCGGCAGCGTTTTCAGGCGGGATATGTCCAGCTATCAAGGCAAGGGTTTGTGGGTGTTCATTGAGAAGCATGCATGAAAGAAGCCTTGGGCTTACATTTATCAGTTCCATGAAAGGGGCGGGCGCATCATTGAGACCCAGGACACTTTTCACATGCCGGGCAGTATCTTCGTCCAGAAATTCAGTAAGCATTCTTTTGACCTGATAGGGTCCGCCCAAGAAGATTTCTTTGTCTGAAATCAAAGTCTGATTAAACTCCTTAAGCACCTCTTCGGCTTTTATTTTGGGAATTGATTCCATTTCCAGCATTGATCTGGATATGTTGATAATTTCTTCCCTGTCCAGTCGCCTGAAGATTTGCTCAGTGAATTTGTCTCCCAGAGCAAGCAGAAGTATGGCTGTTTTTTCCAGTCCACTGATTTTTTTGTCCGAAGTCACTTAAAGCTTCTCCTCCTTAAGCCACTTCTTGATTATTGCAAAGGCCTGCTCAAAGTTTTGTTCCGCCAGCTGAAAGGTGAAATTCTTTATGCCGTCCAAAGCGGTGATATCCTGAAGTTTTTTCAGATTGTCCCCGCTTATGCCGGACGCCAGGGCTGTACACTCTTCTGATTCGCCGGCGCCTTCCACCACTTTGTTCTCTTCTGGTTTACCGGTCTTGAAAAAATTCAAGAGCATGGGTCTGAATACCAGGCAGATGAAGAGCAAAATGAGCAGGGTATAAAGAAGTATATTTCCAAAGGCTTGAAAAAGGCCCGCTTGTTCTTCCTTAAACTGCGGCCCGGATTCTTTCTGGTAAACATCCAGAGAAACCCTGCTCACCCTTAGATCTGTATGTTCGGCATCAAATCCTGTGGAACGCTCAACGAGCTGCCGGATTTCTTCTTTGCTCAAGGGCTTATGCTGAAGTTCCAAGGAGCTTGTGTCCGAATAAGTACCTTCCACCAGTACAGCCATGCTGAACCGATGGACGTTTTCCTCAGAATCCTGTGCCTTGCTTTTATGATTGCCGGACTCAACCCAGGTAGAAGCATCTGAAAACAAGAGTCTTAAATCATCACGGGCAAACGTGGTCGCGATCAAGACAAGTGAAAAGGTGAGCATGGTCAAGACCAGACATACCGGTATTCGCTTAAAAAAAGTTATTCGCTTAAAAAAAGTGGACCTGGAGCATGCCCGGTTAATTTTTTTTTGTACTTTTTGGAGAAATGGGGTCATGACGGCTACCTCTGTATGTGAATTCGAATTATAAGCCATGGCCCGGACCGTTTGCAGGGGAAACAAAATCAGCCGGTCTGCCTGCTGTAGTTAACACGGGATGCTTCAGGCAAAAACATATTTCGAGTAGTCATTAAAACTTTGGAGTTCCTTGGTCAACCCGGCAAGTACAACTTTTTGACGCACATGACACAATTCAGTCCATGGATGAACAATTGAAGGTGTGGTTGTGCAGTTGACGTATAGACTTTTATAATACTCAAAGATTTGAATCATGTTATTGAGGCTTAAGTGGTTGCAATTGTTGTTCCAGATGATTATCAGTAATTCAAAGATTTGATGTAACGATTATCTGTTTTAGGATTGTTTAATTATTTCAGTGCTCAATATATATTGAAGAAACAACAAACCGGACCCTTGTCAGCGTAAGTTTTTTTTGGCAGTTATCCCTGAAACGAGGGAGGTTGAATATGAAATATTTACCGGTAAAAAGAGCGGTATTAAGTGTGACCGACAAGACCGGGCTTTCCGAACTGGGTTCTTTTCTGGCCTCTCATGGCACGGAGATCATCTCCACCGGAGGGACTATGAAGATGCTCCAGGAAAGCGGTGTTTCCGTAACATCAGTAAGTGCCGTTACCGGATTTCCGGAAATTCTGGGAGGCCGGGTAAAAACCCTGCATCCCCATATTCATGCCGGTGTCCTGGCGAACAAAGATGAACCAGAGCACATGAATACACTGTCAGAGATGAACATCAAGCCTGTCGATCTGGTTTGTGTCAACCTGTATGCTTTTGAGGAGGCTATTCAGGGCGATCCCGATCTACAGACCGCAGTGGAACAGATTGATATCGGCGGACCAACTCTGCTCAGGGCTGCCGCCAAAAATTGTTCCAGCGTATGCGTTTTGCCGCATCCTGACTTTTATCGTCCCTGCATGCGCATGCTGGAAGAAAAAGGTGCCATTGATCTAAAGTTCAGGATCGAGGCTGCTTCATTTGCCTTTGCCCTGACCAGCCGTTATGATCAAATTATATCCGATTATTTCAAGGATAAAAAATAATTAAAGGAGAGATTCTTATAGCTCAAAAACTTCAAGGCAATCTAACAGGACTTAAACCTCATCAACTGAAGTCATTATCCAGGCTTTATTTTCGAAAGTTTTCACCGGTTTCCGGATTCAGCCCGGAGCAGGCCCGAGAACTTGCATCCATCACCCATCAGATAAAAAGACAGATAGGCCTGCTCATTGATCGTCGCGGCCATGTACTCATGGTCATCATCGGCGATCAAAGCGGGATACTTATTCCCACTCTGGAACGTTTGCGACAGGGAAGCGGAAGGCTCAGGGGAATAAGGCTTCTACACACACATCTGAACAGTAACTGTCTGTCCAAAGAGGATCTGATGGATCTGGTGTTTTTGCGTCTGGATTCAGTATCTGTAATCACTGTTGACGCTCAGGGAACTCCAAACCTCTTTCAGTGGACACATCTTCTGCCTTCAAACAGGGAAAAGAAACCTTATCAGGTATATGAACCTGTTCACTGGACCAGGGCTGGAGTCAATTATCAGGCCAGCGTGGATTCACTGGAAAAGGAGCTGGGGAGGGAAGGGGTTTCCTTGGAGAGTCCGTCAGAAGAAGGCAGCGCTCTTCTGGTAAGCGTTGGAACTGAACCCAAAAAAGAGATGGAAAGATCTCTGGAGGAACTGGGCGCCCTGGCCGGAACCGCCGGACTGGAAGTAGCCGGTTCCCTGATCCAAAGGGTATCCAGAGTCAACCCCAAGTCCATTCTGGGCAAGGGCAAAGTGGCTGAACTGGAAGTGATGGCTTTGCAGTCAAATGCTTCGGTTCTAATTTTCGATCAGGAGCTCAGCCCCACTCAGCTGCGCAACCTGACCGCTCTAACTGACCGGAAGGTAATCGACCGCACGCAACTCATCCTGGACATTTTTGCTCAGCACGCCACTACCAGGGCCGGAAAACTTCAGGTGGAAATGGCGCAGCTCAAGTATACCCTCCCCAGGCTGATTAAGCAGGACCGGGCCTTGAGCCGTCTGGCCGGAGGAATAGGGGGTCGCGGTCCGGGTGAGACAAAACTGGAACTTGATCGGCGCAAAATACGCGACCGTATCTCCCGTATCAGGCAGGAACTGCAGAAATTGCGCAAGCATCGTGAAAACATCAGGGCCAGACGACAGGATATGGAAGTCCCTGTCGTGTCTCTGGTGGGATACACAAACGCAGGCAAATCCACTTTGCTGAACACCTTGACCGGCAGCAGTATACTGGCTGAAAACAGGCTTTTCGCCACACTTGATCCAACCAGCCGCAAACTGCGCTTCCCTGATGAAAAAGAGGTCGTGCTTACGGATACAGTCGGTTTTATCCGGGATCTGCCTGATGATTTGCGAGAAGCGTTTATGGCTACACTTGAGGAATTATCTCTGGCCAGAGTCCTGCTGCATGTGGCCGACGCCTCACATTCGGAAGTGGAGGAGCAGGTGGAGGCAGTTCAGGGAATTCTTCGGCTTCTGGATCTTGATCTTAAACCTCAGATTCTGGTGCTCAACAAGTGGGATCTGATTCCTGAAGAAAGAAAGCATATCCTGCAGAACATATTCAGGCAGGGGATACCCGTTTCAGCTCTGGATAAGAATACATTGTCCCCTCTGGTGCAGTCCCTTGAGGACAGGGTTTATGTTTCAAGCTCCATTTCCGCTGGTGCCTGAGGTGTCAGCATGACAAACCCTGTCCCCACAGGGGCATCTTAATACAGTCCTGACTCCGCAGGATTGTTTCTCCAGCTGTTTTCCTGTCCGGTTAGCACTCTATGTATATTTTCTTCGTGCCTCCAGAAGACTAAAGCCAGAATGATCAGAGTCAGGGGTATGAATGCAAAATTGCCGGTAAGCAGAAAGAGTATCGGAGCCGCAGTTACCAGGGCCAGAGAGCCCAGAGAAACGTATCCGGTCAGATAAATAGCCGCAAGGCAGATGCCTACTATCCAGCCTGTAGCTGCTGGAGACAGGGCCAGAAATATTCCTACGGTTGTAGCCACACCTTTGCCTCCTTTGCCGTAAAGGAACACTGAGTACATATGACCGATGAGCAAAGCCAGGGCTGTTAAAGAGATGAAAATGGCAGAGGTTGAAAACTGCATGGCCACCCATATCGGGATGAACCCCTTGAGTACATCCAGAACCAGCACGATTATTCCATACCGAAAACCACAGAGCCTGCCAACATTGGTCGCGCCGATATTCCTGCTTCCCGCATGCCTGGGGTCGACACGGCAGAAGTTGGTGGCAATGAGTACGCCAAAAGGTATGGAACCTATCAGATAGCATATACCTAGCCAGATTATGGTAACCATTGTTCTCTCCTTTAGGGGTCTGTTGGATTTGGTGAGAAAAGAATTGCAGTGCCTGCTGTACTTCTAAAAGGGCCTGACCTCAGAAATCGTTTCCTGAATGCGTGCTTTTACCTTGAAAACCAGGAAAAGTAAATTTGAAATTTGATCAAAAAAGACTTGCCTAAATAAACAGTCTTGGATAGTCTATCATTTCGTTTGTTGGACTTGCCGAGGTAGCTCAGTCGGTAGAGCAGGGGACTGAAAATCCCCGTGTGGGCGGTTCGATTCCGTCCCTCGGCACCAGGTAAATAATGGGCTTACATCATAATGTATGATGTAAGTCTTTTTTTATCATATAAACAGATAAGTTTTCGTAAAAAAGGCCAGGATTAATCCTGGCCTTTTTTATTAAGTTGAGTTGCTACAGAAGATCAGGCTGTGCTCCCAAACCTGTCCAGAAATCCTTTACTGTTAGTGTCTCCGCCGAAGCTCCAGATGAGAGCGCCGATCCAGCCGATGACAATAACTCCCAGAAATACATTCATGGCCGCTATGGACGCCAGCCTGTTGTGGCTTCTGATCATGGCGATGATGGTCGGGAGCAGATAGACCACTGCTCCTATACCGAAGATGGCCATGTTCTGGACAAACCACAAGGCACTTTCGATGACATGGAGCAGATCTCCCTCCTGACCTACATGTCCGATCATGTAGCCTATCCTTTCTTCCGCGTAAGCCGCTGAAGTGTAAATCAAGACCAACATGATGCTCAGGATGCTGATTTTTAAAAGCTTCATATATACTTCTCCCGTTTTAAAAGCTTTCAGATTGATACCCGGATCCAAGAAGATAGAGTCAAAGCCTATTTGGGCCTTGGTGGGGATTCATCTTCTTCGAGCTCGCTGGAGATATACAGCCACCAGCCGAGCATGACGACTACAGTCACGCCCATGAAGATGTAAGCCCAGTTCTTGGTGAAGATATCGAGTTCAAGCAGGGTATAAAAAGTTCCTCCGTCCATATTTCCTCCTGTTTAAACCGGACCCCGCACCGCAGGGTCCGGTTGCGGTCCTCTGTTAATGCGATCCTTTATAGTCCGGCAGCTCATAAAAAATCGGGGTCCGGGTGGCGATAAACTTAAAGACAATAAGCCCGATTGTGACCACAAAGATGGTCACTCCAATTTCAGCAAGCGCCGGAAAGTACTTCATCTCCGATGGCAGATGGTAGTTATAGGCGACCAGAGAAACGTTGAAGCGGTTGAAGACGATTCCGAAGACAGCAAGCACCGCTGTCCAGCGGATAAGTTTGATGTTTCTGGTCTTGACTCCTTTGATGTATAGAAAAGCCGGAAGAGCGACAAAGCCCAGCATTTCAATGCTGAAGATCATTCCGTAGAAAGTATTCAGATATGCCCAGTTGTTGTTCAGGACCACTCCGAAAAACTTGATGAAAAAGTAGCCGGCCATGATCCAGGCCGCGGCCTTGGCAAAACCGAAAGTAACATGAGGAGTGCCTTCCAGATGGCTTTTGTCCATTCTGTTGTGGTACCAGCGATGTGACAGAGTGCTTTCGAAGATGACCATGGACAGTCCGGCGAACATGCTGGAGACAAAGAAATATATGGGCAGATGCGTGGAGTACCACAAAGGATGCATCTTACTGGGCAGGATCAGGTACAAGGCGCCCAGAGAAGACTGGTGCATTGTGGAAAGGATTACTCCGAATACGGTCAGGACCAGGGTCAGCTTGACCATGATGTTTCTGACTCTTTTTATCCCGAGCCTTTCCAGGGGGGCCGGCAGAAACTCCAGAAAGAGAACTGTTACATACAGAAAAACGCACAAGCCTACTTCAAAGAGAACCGAGGTCGTGCCCTGCTGAACAAAAATGGGGTAAGCCAGACGCCAGGGCTGACCTACGTCATAATGCAGGGCAAAGACCACCAGGGCGTAGCCCAGGAAAGCAGTCAATATTGCGGGCCTTACAGCCGCATGGTATTTTTTGATTCCAAAGACATAGCATGCTGTGGCAGTGGTGTAACCTCCGGCAGCCAGCGCGACTCCGCAGAGCAGGTCGAAACTGATCCAGATTCCCCAGGGATAATTGTCGTCAAGGTTGGTTACCGCTGCCAGTCCTCCGGTAAACCGCAGATAGGTCAGATAAATGCCCATGAGAACTATGAGTGCGGCAACGACGTTAAAGGGAGTAATCCAGGGGGACTTTACTTCCCAGGGATGCTCGTTGTGTTGGTTGGTCATGACTAGTGTGCCTCCTCACTCTCGGTTTTTGCTGCGGCCTCAGCCAAAGCCTTTCTCACTTCCTCCTCAATGGCGGCCTGATCCAGTTCCTGCGTCTTGGACAGCCTTTCCGCCAGCTTGCGGCCGACTTCTGGCCCTGCCTGAGCTATCATCCTGGAAACATACTGGTCTCTTTCTTCCTTGGCAACCTTGTCCTTTCTCCGGGCTATGGCATAAGCCCCAACCAGCAATACCGGCCAGAATGCGGTTATGATGGGGACTCCACCCAGAGCTCCCGAGGTGTAGTTCCCGGCAGGATCCGTGCCCAGATCCATGCGCATGCCGATTTCCGGAAAAGGAACAGGAGAAAGATAAAGCCAGTTAGTACCGCCCATCTCATGCTCGCCGTAAATATGATCAACATACATATCCGGGTTATCCAGGATTCTTCTGCGGGCGAGGTTAAGCATCTCTGTGCGCGTTCCAAACTCCATGGCCCGCACCGGGCATATTTCCACACAGGCCGGTTCCCTGCCTTCCAGCAGGCGGTGCTCACAAAAAGTGCATTTGGTTACCAGAGGATCCAGGGCTATATGATATTCATAAGCCGGGATGTTAAAAGGGCAGGCCATCATGCAGTACCTGCAGCCTACGCAGACTTTGCGGTCGTAGACCACGGCACCGTCACGTCGCTTGTGAAATGCCTTTACAAAGCAGGAATGAGCGCAGGCCGGCTCCAGACAGTGCATGCACTGTGTTTTTCGATAAAGCCATCCAAGCCCCGGGGCTTCATCGTCGTATTGATTGATCAAAGTGTAGGTTTTCCAGTCAGTCCGTCTGATCTGCTCAAAGATCCGCGGATCATGGAAGTCAACATCCGGCTCGGGCAACTGGTTTTCCTGATTACAGCCCATCTCGCACTGCCGGCAGCCGATGCAGATATTGGAGTCAAAAAGTACTGCATAACTGTCCGGCAATCCTTCGATATCCTTGACAGCGGCACCCATAACCGGCTTTTCCCCGGCCAGAACCTTACCGGCCCCGGTTATGGTTAGGCCTGCCGCTCCAATGGCGCCAAGAAATTTTCTCCGGTTCATAAAAAAAGCACCTCCTTAAAAAAAACAATGTTGGCAGTAAGTTGCTCTTGTTTTAAGCATCTACCAGGCATGAACAATCAGGGCTATAAAGAGCATTCCTTGTTCATGCTGTCAAGCTATTCGTGCAAAAACTCACAATAAACTTTAAATTTTTTATAAACCTCCTCCTTTTTATGCTGAAAAAGTTAGAAGCAGTCGACCGTTAATTATAAAAATTCATGGAGAAAATAAAAAACATGATCATTTCTTGTGAAATAAAACTCAAACAAAATTTAAAGTTCAAAAAAAATTTATTAATTTCGAGCAGACTGATTTGAATATGGCTGGCTTCTAAAAATCTATACCGAAATCTTGCGTATTCAGTGCAATATTTGACGAAGATCCGGGATTAGTTGATTATGAATCATCTGCGAATAAATATGTTACGTGCGTTTGAAGCATTGCAGGATAATGTTGTCATCATGAAATTGATGACGCCTATATATAGAGGGTGAGAAGATTTGGCAAGAATAAAAAAAGGGATCAGACTTTTTGTCTGATCCCTTTGAAATCTTTGGTAGCGGGGACCGGATTTGAACCGATGACCTTCGGGTTATGAGCCCGACGAGCTACCATACTGCTCCACCCCGCATCGTGAAGATACATAATTACGTTTTAAAACTCGAATGTCAAGAAATTATTGTGGTTTTTTCAGAAATCCCCAAGGAACGCTAATAGCTGGTTTAAGCAGTTATCGCCGAAATGTCTTCCATGCATGAAAATTTTTATAACAAAACAGAACCACTCCCGGCAATATTCTTGGCATCAGGCTGTTTTGCCGCCGGAGATTCTGAAAGCCCTCTTTCCAGCATATATTGCCCATATACCGCCTGTCCAAGAGAGATACAGGCGTCATTTGGAGGCAGGAGTTTATGGGTGAGCACATTTAATGAAGCCTCATACAAGCCAGCCTTCAGAAGCTTTTCCAGGGTCAGGTTCTGCATTACGCCTCCGCTTAGCGCGATGTTCTTCACTCCTGTTTTATCCGCGGCGGTCCGCGCCCACGCACTGAGTGCGCCTGCGAGCGAGAGGTGAAAACGGCGGCTGATGACTCCGTAACTTATGCCCATACTCTTATCCCGACAGATCTGTTCAAAAAGAACCAGGGTATCCAGGATTAAGCCTTGTTCTGTTTCAAGTATCGGCACATCATAAACAGGGTAACCCTGATCACTTTGGATTTTTTCCAGAATTATCGCTCCCTGGCCTTCGTAGCTGATGTTGTGAACCAGCCCGAGAAGTGCGGCTACAGCATCGTAAAGCCGGCCGCATCCTGTGGACAGGGGGGAATTTATATTTTGTTCGAGCATCCTTTTAAGATTTTTTTTATTCCTGCTGAACGCGGGATTTTCTTTGTTCTCCAGTAAAAAGTCATCAAGACCAAGCCGGAACAGATAGCCGGCTGCGATTCTCCAGGGCTCAAGCACCGCGCTGTCGCCACCGGGCAGAGGCACAGGCTGAAAATGACCCAGTCTTTTCATGCTCATATCCCTGTTGTCCACCAGGAGCAGTTCTCCCCCCCAGAGAGTCCCGTCCGGACCCAGCCCTGATCCGTCCAGGGCCAGTCCGATACATGGGCCTTGAAAGAGGTTTTCAGCCATGACCGACAATATGTGCGCAAAATGATGCTGCAGAGCAAAGACTTGCAGCCCTGATTCATCTTTGGCGAATCTGGTGCTCATATAGTCCGGATGCAGATCACATACCGCGGCCCTGGGATTGACCCTGAGAATATGCTGCAGATGACTGATGCATTCCCGGAAAAAAGTATATGTCTCCAGGTTTTTAAGATCGCCTATGTGCTGAGAGACAAAAGCCTGATCCTGTTTTGTAAGGCATATGGTGTTTTTGAGTTCCGGACCTACGCCCAGAACCGTTGCTCCGCTGCGGTTAAGGAATACGGGTTCAGGGACGTACCCTCTGGCTCGACGGTAATACCCCCTGTCCTGACCATTTACAAAAAGTACTGAATCGTCACAGCGTACCAGGATATCCCTGTTGTGCAGCAAAAAATAGTCGGCAATGCCGTACAGTCTTTCGAGGGCTTCGGCATTACCAAGACAGATCGGCTCAGAGCCCAAATTGCCTGATGTCATGACCAGAGCGGGGATTTCATCCCCGGAGAGGTGCCTTTTCAGATGTTCAAAAAGAACAAGGTGCAGCGGGGTATATGCGGTCATAATCCCGATACGGTTCGTATCCGGCGATAATGCAGGACTTAAAGCGTGCAGAGGTTTCGGCTCAAGGGTTAAAATGGGTCTGATCGGCCCCTGCATGAGTTCCTGCTCCAGAGGATTCAGCTCGGCTAATCTCTTTGCTGTCATCAGATCCGGAACCATTAAGGCCAGAGACTTGTGCGGCCGGTTCTTGCGCCTGCGAAGCTCCTTTACCGCGTCATGATCAAAAGCGTTGCAGGCCAGATGGAATCCACCCAGACCTTTTAGGGCCAGTATCCTGCCCTGCTTGAGCAGCAAGGCGCTTTGCTCCAGAGGATCTTCTTCTTGAAAAACATGAGAGCCCAGATGATCAGTCAGCCAGACACCTGGTCCGCACTTTGGACAGGCGTTGGGCTGAGCGTGAAATCGTCTGTCTCCCGGATCGCTGTACTCGGACAGACAGGTGCTGCACATGTTAAAAACGGCCATGGATGTATTTTTCCGGTCGTATGGAATGCGTGCGGTGATGGTATATCTCGGGCCGCAATTGGTGCAGTTGGTGAAAGGATAAAGATATCTGCGGTCGTCAGGATCGAGGATCTCCCTGGTACAGTCAGAACAAACTGCCCAGTCGGGGCTTATGAGCACCCGGTGTTCGTCTTGAGCTGCGCTGGATATGATGCTGAAGTTTTTTTCTCCGGAAAGAGACTTTACCTCCTGATCCTGGATGGAAATGATTTCCGCAATTGGAGGGTGTTTTGTCTGCAGGTCACTGGCGAAGAGATCAAGGGTGTTTCTTTCTCCCTGAACCTCAATTATCACACCCTCAGAGGTGTTTTGAACCATTCCTGAAAGACCATGTTCGCGGGCCAGCCGGTATACGAACGGCCTGAATCCAACTCCCTGGACCCGCCCATTGACAATATATTTTTTTCGGATCATAATTAAATGTTTTAATTATATTATTATTTTGGAAGAATTCTGCCTTCTCCGCAGCTTACATTTTATATCTTTTCTTCCAAAATATATTTTTACATTTTTGCATTCCAAAAGACAAGAGCTGCTTTCGCTGATCGGCTCCTGGAACATTACCAGCAAATTTTTCAAGCTTTTCGAACATGAACAATAACCATATACACATCCACGGGGCCAGGCAGCACAATCTCAAGTCGCTGTCCCTGGATATACCCCGCAACAAGCTCATAGTTCTTTGCGGACCTTCTGGTTCGGGAAAATCCACTCTGGCCTTCGACATCATCTATGCCGAAGGACAGAGGCGCTATGTTGAATCGCTGTCAGTCTACGCCCGGCAGTTTCTTCCGCAAATGGACAAGCCTCTAGTGGACAAAATCGAAGGACTTTCTCCGGCAATATCCATAGAGCAGCATACTTTATCCAGAAACCCCCGATCCACAGTAGGGACAGTTACTGAGGTCTATGATTTTCTGAGGGTTTTTTATGCCCGTCTGGGCCAGACTGTCTGTCCTGAATGCGCCCTTGAAGTACAGGCACAGACCGCAAGTCAGATTATCGAGAGAATTCTGGAATTACCTGAAGGGACAAAGTTTATGCTGTTAAGCCCTCTGGTGAACGGCAAGAAGGGTACACATCAGGAACTGCTGAAAAAACTCAAATCCCAGGGTTTTGTCCGAGTGCGCATCAATGGAGAAATTCAGAATCTGGAATCAATTCCAGTACTGGACAAAAACAAAAAGCATACCGTTGAGCTGGTAGTGGACCGGCTGGTGCTAAAACAGGAAATCCGTAAACGACTTGCTGATTCTGTTGAACTGGCACTGGGTTATGGACAGGGCTCCCTGCTTGTCATTATTCCAGGCAATGGAGAGATTTTCTTAAGCACACAGGCTGTATGTCCCAAGTGCAAAATTTCCATGCCCGCCCCCACTCCTCAGCTGTTTTCCTTCAACAGCCCTCAGGGTGCGTGTCCCAAATGTTCCGGCATCGGCAGCGTGGAGTATTTTGAACCTGACCTGATTGCTCCAAACAAGGGGCTGAGTCTTATACAGGGAGCGGTTATTCCCTGGAAAAAACCGGCCGTGATCAACAGATACCGCGGCAGTCTGGAGGAGTTGGGCCGCAAATACGGCTTTGGTCTGGATACAAGGCTCAAGGATTTTTCACCTGAAGCTTATAATGCCCTGTTTGAAGGTGACGCGGAAGTCGGATTCGATGGAGTCCTCAGGCTTCTGGAGCAGGGTTATGCCCTCGGGCCGGTATGGAGAGATGAGCTTGCCCGCTACAGACAGTCGACGACCTGCCCGGCTTGCCGGGGAGCCAGGCTCAGGCCTGAAGCTTTATCCGTATACGTCCATGGAAAAAACATCTTTCACTTTACTCGGATGTCCATTCAAAAGGCGCTGGAATGGCTGCAGGGACTGCAGTTCGGCAAGATGCAGTCCGGTATAGCCGCTCCTTTGATTACCGAGCTTACTCACAGGCTTAAATTTCTGGTCAACGTGGGCCTTGATTATATTAACCTGTCCAGAAACATGTCTACACTTTCCGGCGGCGAAGCCCAGCGGATTCGCCTCGCCGGACAGCTGGGGTCAGGGCTGGTAGGTGTGACTTATGTTCTTGACGAGCCGAGCATAGGCCTTCATCCCAGAGATAATGACCGCCTGCTGGCCACTTTGCGTGAACTGCAAGGCCGCGGGAATACCGTTCTGGTGGTCGAACACGATGAGAGCACAATCAAAAGCGCTGATCATGTCCTGGAGCTGGGTCCGGGTTCTGGAGCATTGGGAGGAGAACTGGTCCATCAGGGCAGTGTTCAGCAACTGCTTGAATCTTCTACTCTCACCGGGAAATATCTGCGTCGGGAGCTCAGCATTCAAAGACCGCGCAGGCGCAGAGAGGCTGCAGAGTTTTTGGTCATGCATGGTGTGAGCACCAATAATCTGAAAAACATTGAGTGCCGTATACCTCTCAATCAGCTGGTCGTGGTCACCGGTGTATCCGGGTCAGGTAAGAGCTCTTTGATTGTGGATTCATTATATAAGCATCTGGCCCTGGCCAGGGGATTGAAAGTTGAAGAACCAGGCCGCATCGCAGGCATGCAGGGGGAGCAGAACATATCCAAAGTGGTGCCCATAGATCAGTCTCCCATAGGAAGAACCCCCAGATCCAATCCTGCGACCTATACCAAGGTTTTTGATGAGATAAGAAACATTTTTGCCGGCACCAGGGAATCCAGAAAAAGAGGATACAAACCGGGGCGCTTCAGTTTCAACGTCCGGGGAGGAAGATGTGAGGCCTGTACCGGTGACGGACAGATCAGGGTGGAGATGCATTTTCTGCCGGATGTTTATGTCACCTGCGAGGTGTGCGCGGGAAAAAGATACAACCGTGAAACACTGGACATTGAGTACAAGGCGCACAATATTTCTCAGGTTCTGGATATGTCCGTGGCTCAGGCCAGAAAGTTCTTCGGAAACCATCCGGTCCTGGAACGAAAACTTGGGCTTCTTGAAGAAGTCGGCCTTGATTATCTGAGACTGGGTCAGCCGGCGACCACTCTTTCCGGAGGGGAAGCCCAGAGAATCAAGATTTCCAGAGAACTGAGCAAAAAAAGCCTGCCCGGGACTCTTTATGTTCTGGACGAGCCGACCACCGGGCTGCATACCCATGAAACAGGCAAGCTTATCCAGGTGCTGAACAAACTGGTGGATAAGGGGGCTTCAATCATCGTCATCGAGCACAACCTGGATGTGGTCGCCTGCGCTGATCATGTGCTGGATCTCGGTCCAGGGGGTGGAGAAAGCGGAGGATACATCGTGGCTCAGGGAACACCCGAGGAAATAAAAAACAATCCAAAGTCCGTAACCGGGCCGTTTCTTGATCTGCAGTCTTAAGTTATTTTTCTTCCTTTCTTTTTTCTATGGCCACTCGGGTGGCTACACCCAGCAGGCCGCACAAAATGCCCAGAACAAGGGCTCTCAAGGGGTCTATTCCCAACAGCAGGCTGGCGGTAAGTCCCACGGTGCCGCCCATGATTACGCCTCTGAAAATGGGTATGTTCATTTCCATCTCCTGAAGATAAAGTAAATATACAGCAGGAAGAATTTCTGCTTCTGCCAGATTGGGAACTTACGCTTTGCAAACAAAAAGGTCAAACCTTAGGTTATGAACAAACATTTTTTGCGGATAAGTTTCAGCAGGCAAAGAAATACTATGGATCTTCGGGAAGCTGAAATAAGAAGCTCTATAATTCAGGAAAAGTTTCTTTCCCTTGAACTGGTGCAGAAACATGCATATTTTCTGATCTATATTTCTTTGGGCAATGAAGTAAGCACTTTTAAAATTCTGGATGAACTCCTGGCTCAAGGCAAAAAAGTCTATGCTCCTTGTTGCGATCCAAAACGAAAAGGCACAATGGATTTTTTCAGAATCCGCGACCCTGCAGAACTGGCTCCTGGACCTTTAGGCATTTCTGAGCCTCCTTTGATAATGAAAGATATGTTTCAGGGGTTGTCTCCCGCGGTTGCGGCAGTGCCTGGACTAGCATTTGATGAACATGGGTACCGTCTTGGATTCGGAGGTGGATATTATGATCGCTATTTCAGCGCGTTTTACGAAAATTTCCCTGTTCCAGTCGGTCTCGCGTATGAGTTTCAGATAGTGCAAACATTGCCTGCTGATAAGTGGGACCAGCCCATGCAGCACATAATCACCGAAAAAAGAATTATAAATATTTCCTGAAATAATCATTTCCAACAATAGGACCTGTTATCATTTTACTCATTTCATGTTTGACATGAAATGAGTAAAAAATGGCCTTTTTTACTCAAATCATGTTTGACATAAAATGGGTAAAAATGGTTATTCTTAAATAATATAATTGATTGCTATAAAGGATTTTGAACATGGATGGGTTTCAATATATACGCTTTACATTTCCAGGATTGGAAAAAGTGCGCTGTTTTTTTGGAACCAGGCTGGGGGGGATCAGTTCCGGAGTATATGCAGAATCAAATATTTCTCTGGAAGTTGGCGATGAGCACGGAAATGCTGCAGCCAACAGGGAAGCTTTGAAAAGAGAGCTGGGTCTTAAAGCATGGACCGAGTTGAAGCAGGTACATGGAGACAGCGTTTCGTTCGACCCTCCAGAGAATTTTCTCAAGGGTGCCGGAGAAGAAGGTGACGGCATTGCTATTTCCCGGCCGGGGGAAGGAGCCTTAATAAAGACCGCTGACTGTCAGCCGATATTTGTAGCCCATGAATCTGAAAGATATGTCCTGGCCCTGCATTGCGGATGGAGAGGCAACAGGGCGAAATTTCCGGAAACCGGCATCCGGAATTTCTGCTCGCACTTCGGCCTGCTGCCTTCAGAGCTTATGGCTGTTCGCGGGCCCAGTCTAGGACCCTGCTGCGCACGTTTTCATTCTTTTGATGAGCATTGGACTGCCGAATTTGCTGAATATTACAATGCCGAAGC
>SLAE01000141.1 GCA_007127015.1 Desulfonatronospira sp.
CTTCACCCGGAGGCTCGACAGCCTTACGTACTCTTTGCACCCTTCTTTCGGTGTTGGTGAAGGTTCCGTCCTTTTCCGCGAAACAGGCAGCGGGCAGAACCACATCAGCCAGTTCTGCCGTCTCGGTCGGAAAAATGTCCTGCACCACCAGAAAATCAAGATTTTTCAAGGCTTTGACTGTGTGGTTTATATCCGGATCGCTCAGTACCGGATTTTCTCCCTTGATAAACAGTGCCTTAAGATCGCCGTTACGGGCTGAGTCCACCATTTCTGTGGCGGTAAGCCCTGGCTTGGGAGAAAGTCCGGCCTTCCAGGCCTGTTCAAATTTATTACGTACTTCCGGAATACTCACGCTTTGATATCCGGGATAGAAGTTGGGGATACAGCCCATATCCGTGGCTCCCTGGACATTATTCTGACCGCGGAGAGGATTGACCCCTGTGGAGGGACGGCCCAGATTTCCGGTCATCAGTGCCAGATTGGCAATACAGAAGACGTTGTCAGTGCCGTGGGTATGCTGGGTTACGCCCATGGTATAGTAAATACCCGGGTTTGAGGCTTTGGAATACAGGCGCGCGGTTTCAACGATTTTCTCTGCCGGGATACCGGTGATCTTTTCCCCGTATTCCGGTGTATACTCGGACAGGGACTCTTTGAAACTGTCAAAGTCCTGTGTTCTGGCATCAATAAATGAGCGGTCTATAAGATTTTCTTTAACTATGACATGCATGATGGAATTAAGCAGGGCAACATCAGTGCCGGGCCTGAGCTGCAGCCAGGTGTCAGCCCATTTGACCAGCTCAATCCTTCTCGGATCAACCACAACCAGCTTAGCCCCTTTCTTCAGCGCCTTTTTTATCTGCAGACCGATGATGGGGTGAGTTTCAGTAGTATTGGAACCTATTACAAAAAGAAGATCGTTGTCTTTTATCTCTTGAGTGGAGTTGGTCATTGCTCCGGAGCCGAATACGGTTGCCAGACCGGCAATCGTTGAGCTGTGTCAGTACCTGGCGCAGTGATCGATGTTGTTTGTTCCGATCACCGCGCGGATAAATTTCTGAAAAAGATAATTTTCTTCATTGGTACATCTGGCTGATGAAAGCCCTCCAATGGCGTCCGGGCCTGAGCTTTCCTTAATTTCCCTTATTTTGAAAGCAATGTATTCAAGGGCCTCATCCCAGGAGACCTCCTTGAAATCCTGTAAAGCTGGTGAACGCTGCACTTGTTTTCCCGGGCCGCCGGAATCGTGGGTGTCCTCCAGAACCCAATTGCTTTTGGGGTTGACTCTGATTAATGGTCTGGAAAGCCTGTCAGGGCTGTGGACGAATTCATAGGCAAACCTGCCCTTGGCACAGAGCATGCCCTCATTGATGGTGTTCTTTCTGGAATAAACCCTGACTATCTGGTTTTTCTTAACGGCGAGGGTAAGATTGCAGCCGCAGCCGCAATAAGAACAGACAGTATCCACTTCCCTGAATTTCTGACGTCCCTTATTGGACCACATCTTGCCGGTCAGTGCTCCGGTAGGACAGACGCCAACGCATTGTCCGCAGAATTCACAATCGAGATCCTTTTCAAATGGAGGAGTAACTTTGGTCCAGAGACCTTTGTAGGAAAAATCTATAGCTCTGGCTCCCTGAATCTCTTCGCAGATGCGCACGCACTGTCCGCACATCACGCACTTCTCCATCTCTCTGGAAACAAAGGGGTTATTGTCCTGTTTATCGTAAGTTCTTCTGGTTCCTTCAAATCTGTTTTCCCTGATACCATAGTAATAGGCAAGTTCCTGCAGCTTGCAGTTGCCCGCCCGTTCACAGAGCATGCAGTCATTCGGGTGATCGGACAGAAGCAGTTCTACATTGGTGCTTCTTAATCTTTCCAGATAGGGGGTTGAACTTTTTACCTGCATGCCCTCCTGAACCAGGGTGGCGCAGGCGGCTAAAGGCCTGGGATTTCCTTCCACTTCCACCAGACAGAGTCTGCACCCTCCGAACGTAGAAAGATCAGGGTTGTGGCACAGATTAGGAACAGTGATTCCAAGTTTACTGGCCGCATCCATTATCGTACAGGATTTATCCACGGATAACTGTTTGCCGTCTATATTCAAACTAACCATATATATCCTTTTCAGCCCTATTCTATATGTATTGCACCGAACTTGCAGGCATCGATACAGGAGCCGCACTTGATGCAGAGTTGCTGATCAATTTTATGCGGCTTTTTACGTATACCCCGAATGGCATCCGCGGGACATACCTTTTTGCACATGCCGCATCCTGTACAGTTTTCCTGAATGCAGGAAAAACTGAGCAGATCTTTACACACCAGTGCCGGGCACTTCTTGTCTTTGATATGCACCGCATATTCATCGCGGAAATGCCTGATGGTGCTTAAAACCGGATTGGGCGCGGTCATTCCGAAACCGCAAAGCGAAGTAGTTCTGATATGCGTGCCCAGCTCCTCAAGCAGCTCGATATCCCAAAGCCGGCCCTTTCCTTTGGTTATCCTGTCCAGGATCTCGTACATTCTTCTGATGCCTATGCGGCAGGGCGTACATTTGCCGCAGGATTCAGCCTGGGTTATTTCCAGGAAAAACTTGGAAGTATCGACCATGCAGGTGTCCTGATCAAATACGACCATTCCGCCGGAACCCATGATCGTTCCCGCCAGAGCAAGAGACTCATAGTCGACCTGATGGTCGAGAAAAGATTCCGGAATGCAGCCTCCTGTAGGCCCGCCCAGCTGAACCGCCTTAAAGGACTTGCCATTGGATATGCCTCCGCCGATATCATGGATGATCTCGCGCAAAGTCATGCCCAGAGGTATTTCCACCAGACCGGTATTCTTTACCTTGCCGGTCAGGGAAAAGACTTTGGTCCCCCCGCTGGTTTCGGTACCCAGACCCGCAAACCATTCGGCTCCCCGGCTCATGATGCGGGGAACATTGGCCAGGGTCTCGGCGTTGTTCACAATTGTGGGCCTTTCCCATAATCCTTTTTCCGCGGTGCGGTGCATCCTGGGTACAGGCATGGCTCTTTTACCTTCAATGACTTTGAGCAGGGCTGTAGCTTCGCCGCAGATAAAAGCGCCCGGAGCGGGATAGAGCCTGATGTCCAGGTCAAGACCGCTGTCAAAGAGATTTTTTCCCAGCAGGCCCTGTTCGTAACACTGCTCCAAAGCCCTGCGAAGTCTCTTGACCGCGAGGGCATAGCTGTCCCGGACATAGATGTAACCTTTATCCGCTCCAATGGCCCTGGCGCAGATCATCATTCCTTCTATGATGCTGTGCGGATCCCCTTCCATGATGCACCTGTCGGCAAACGCGCCGGGATCACTCTCGTTGCCGTTGCAGATTACATACTTTTTATCCGAGCGTGTTTTCCGGGCAAACTCCCATTTATGACCAGCGGGAAAACCTGCTCCTCCGCGCCCTCTCAGGTTGGAACGCTTGATTCCCTCAATGATTTCTTCTGGACTCAGCTGAGTGTAAGCTTTGAGTGATGTCTCGTAGCCCCCAGCGGCAACATAGGCATCCAATTCTTCCGGATCTATCTCTCCGCAGAGAGAAAGCACCACCTTTGTCTGACCTGAATGAAATTTCTTATGCTCATCCCCGGCCACCCATTCCAGTACCGGACGGCCCTGGATTATATGTTCTTCAAATATTCTGGGAACCATGTCCGGTTTTATGCCTTCATAGGTGATCTTTTCTCCGTCGAGGATCACATCCACCAGAACATCCCTGGAACAGAATCCTCTGCACCCCACTTTCTGTGTTCTGCATCCATTCTTGAAGCCGGTTTCAATTCCGTAAGAGCTGCCAAGATTCTCAAAAGCCTGAAGAACCTCAGCGCCGCCTGCGGAAACGCTGCCTGTCCCGGAGCAAACTTTAACTATTAATTCTTTATCGCGCATTAATTGTCTGCTCTTAGTTTACTGATTTCCCGCATCATCTTGTTTATGTCCATCTCACCATGAACCTGTCCATTTATGGCCACTACCGGGGATATTCCACAGGCTCCCACACAGTTGACCTCTTCAAGGGTAAACAGCTGATCCTCAGTAGTCTCTTCATCGCGTGAAACATCCAGTTCCATGCGCATCCTGCCGAGAATTTTCTCCGAACCCTTAATATGGCACGGAGTCCCGCGGCATATGGTGATGATGTTCTTCCCCCTGGGTTTTAAATGAAACTGAGAATAAAAGCTGGCTATCCCGAAAAAACGGCTGGGATGAATATCCAGCTCCCGGGCTATCCGGCAGACTGCATCTTCAGATATATAGCCGTAATACTTTTCAATATCCTGTAAAATGGTTAGGACGTTACCCTCATTTTCAAGGTAGTTGTCAATGATTTTATCTAAGCATTCATTCATTGTGAATCTTCCTCAGTGCTTTGCTTATTCATCTGGAGCTTTATTCTTCTTGCCTGTGTTTAGAGATATTCAAACACTGTAATGTCAAAAATAAATACTAAAATAACTGTTTTTATCATTGCATAGCTCAGATTATGCGCAACATATAAAAAAAGAATATAAATATCAACCTTAAATAATCCTGCCCTGTGTCAGCATTAGATTACCGTGCAACGTCAGTTTTGGCTTCCGCGGTTGATCCGGTACCGATTGTCGATTTTTTTCGTGATTTCCTGATTATTGACTCTTGAAGTGCCCGGGAAGGCACAGATCAAGGCTGAAAAAGGCAGGCATGTTAATTCAGAGCAGACCGGAAAATCGAACTCGCCTGTTTGTTCCGGCAGGCACTGTTTAGAAAAACTTTTTGATTAAAATAATCACTATCGAACTTAAAATCCACCTGAAATTTGATGATTTTTATTTATCCTGCATGAGTAATTTCCATGCCGGCAGCATCGAATGTTTTTTTCCAGGCATTCATGTTCAGCGCATATCCGCTATGATCATCAACATCGAGGACCACCCCGTGCAGGACCACCCCTCCTGTGGCCGGCTCAAACCTTTGCGGCAGCGCGTGAACAAAGGCCTTTACAGCGGGTCTGGAATCCATGCCGATCACTGAATCTTCAACACCACACATCCCGACGTCGGTTATGTAACCTGTTCGTCCATCAACTATCTGAGCATCATTAGTCTGGACATGGGTATGCGTGCCGATCAGGGCGCTGATCCTCCCTCTTAGAAACTGAAGCATGGCTCTTTTTTCAGAAGTGGCTTC
>SLAE01000029.1 GCA_007127015.1 Desulfonatronospira sp.
AAAACCACTTACGCTCCGTTGGTCTATAAGCCTGATCACTGTGATGAATTGATCAGAAAGCTTGAACTGGCCCATAAGGAAATCGTTCTACAGCGGTTCATTATTGACAGCTACGCATCAGCCAATGAATTCAAAGTAACGGCCACCGCCTATACGGCCAGGCCGGAAGAAACAAATGAAAATCCGGAAGTGACGGCCATAATGACCTCGCCCAGACCGGGAAAGACCATTGCGGTAAGCAGAGATCTGCGCGGCTGGCTGGGCAAAAGGGTTTACGTGGAAGGTTACGGCGTACGCAAGGTTAATGACCTGATGAACAAAAGATACGACTACAGAAGGATAGATATATTGATGCCCGACGTTCAAAGCGCCAGAGAATTCGGAGTGCAGGAATTGTCGGTATTTCTGCTTGAGCCTTTTGAAACCGCTTCTGAAGAATTGATCAATTATAAAAAGATCTTCAAAAAAGTTGATCAAGAATGTGATCAGGTTTCCGGATTACGGATCAAGGATTAAACCTTGATCCTAATTCAATCCGTTTTCTCTTAAATCAGCCAGAGCTTCCCGATGCCTCTGCAGACTTTCAGCCAGCTTCTCCTGCTCACTTGAATCAAGCTTTCGGAAAGCTTCAGCATTATTTAAGACATCTTCCATGTTCTTAATCTTTTCCTCAAAATATCTGATATTTCTTCTCAGCATCATGTGTTTCTTGATGTAAAAATATATGCCGCTGGAGTAATATACCAGTATGTATGTGACCACAACGGCGATTAACACGAAAAGCAAGGTGTTAGGCATGGCTGATAGTTGTTCTGGTTTTATTATTGATCATTGAAAAAAACTATGAAAAATATGCAAACAGGCTGTAAGTTGCCCGGAAAACTACCTTAAAATCTCTGAAAAGACAAGATCCGGACGGCTCAGTCTCTGCGCACTTATCAGCCTAAAGCAGGCCATATCCGAAACCCAAAAAAAATTTTCTCACGCAAAGGCGCAAAGCTCGCCAAGGAAGACAGGATTTCACGAGTAAGCACTGAAGAAGTAAGCATCTAGATATTTGAAAATTATGGGAATGAGTATGGATCAAGGAAGCTGTCTTCAATTATTAAAGCAAGATTTCCATTTACTTATGTTCAAATTCTCGTGTAGCCGCTTTTTTACACAAAATATCTTGCTGTCCGTCATAAGAATGTAACATTTGTTTTCTATTCAAAGAAATAATATAATTGGTTGTTCATAGTGAATTCATAAGAAAATAATGAAAGAATCAAGAATTTTAGTAATTGAAGATGAAGAAGACATCCTGAATCTTCTGCAGATCAACCTTGAATCTGCCGGATACCAGGTTTTTTCCGCTGACAACGGCTTCGATGGACTCAAAATGGCCAGGGAGAAATCCCCCGATCTGATCCTGCTTGATCTCATGCTTCCGCAGATGGATGGCCTGGAAATTTGCCGCAGACTCAAAAGCGATGAAAAGTTGAAAAAAATCATGATCATCATGCTTACCGCCAAAAGTGAAGAAATCGATCGGGTGGTAGGCTTTGAGCTGGGGGCTGATGATTATGTGGTTAAACCCTTCAGTATCCGTGAGCTTCTGCTTCGCGTCCGGGCCGTGCTGCGAAGGGATCTTAATGAAAAAATTGAAAGGCAGGAAACCTGGAAATTCAAAGGAATGGAATTTGACTTTGAGGCCATGGAACTCAGAATTGACGGCCGCTTTATCGAATTGACCGCTACAGAGATCAAGCTTTTAGGAGAGTTTATCAGAAACGAAGGAAGGATGCTCAGCCGCGAAAGCCTGTTGAACAATGTCTGGGGCTATGAATTCGATGGATACGCTCGCACAGTGGACACGCATATAAGAAGACTAAGATCCAAGCTCGAAGTTTACGC
The DNA here is from genome assembly GCA_007127015.1 of Desulfonatronospira sp. GTDB lineage: Bacteria > Desulfobacterota > Desulfovibrionia > Desulfovibrionales > Desulfonatronovibrionaceae > Desulfonatronospira. The sequence goes on from SLAE01000029.1 coordinate 1,897, forward strand.
TGACATTATCCAAACCGTTCGAGGACTGGGATACAGGTTCAGTCCGCACAGTACCGAATTTTGAAGCGGATGAACGCCTACAGAATATGCGCAACGAATACTCCTTAAAGGTAAAGCTGATCATATCCATATGGATGGTGCTCATTTTTTCACTGGCTGTGCCTTCAAATTATTTCATCCAGTCAATGGAAGATGAGGCTGCCCGCCAATATCTCGGTCATATCCAAGAAAAGCTGCGAATTGTCGACTGGATTATTTCCAGTGAACCGGAAGCATACCTGTCCCCTCACCTCGATGATCTGCTAAAAGGACTTGGTTTTTTAAATGAAGAACGAATTTCCATTCTCGACGAACAGGGAAAGATTATTGCAGATTCCAGGTATTTGCCGCAGGAGTTCAAAAATAAACCCAGCCTGATAAACAATCCCGAAATAGTGCAGGCTAGGATTCAGGGAATGGGATATTATCAGGTAAGCGAACATGCCGGCAGCCCCGCAATGACAAACCTTGCCGTCAGGATAAACAACCTGGCAGACAATCATGATTACTACCTGAGAATTTCCACACCGCGATCCGGGGTGCATGCCTTTTTTGAACACATAAGCGCCAATCTGTGGAAATTCGTTTTTCTTTCCCTTTTGCTCAGCTGTATCGTGGTATATCTAATGATCACCTATCTGACTTACAGATTGAAGCCCATGATCAGCATGGCCCAATCAATGGGACAGGGGAATTTCAGGCAGAGAATAAACGATTCACCGGGCAGAGAATTTGACCCCCTTGTTGAGGCTGTCAACCGCATGGCTGATGATGTTGAGAAAAACGTGGAGCTTGTGTCCAAGCAGAAATCGGATCTGGAGGTTATTATCAACGGCATAAAGGACGGACTGGCAGCTTTGGACAATCAGGGCAGAATTGTGAGCTTCAACCGTTCATTTCGAGAAATATTCAAGCATCTGGATCATTTACACAATAAACGACCTATTGATGTTTTTCTTAATGTCCAGCTGCAGAAAGCCTGTGACGCTCTTTTAAACGACCCCCGTGAACAGACCCTGTCCATGGAAATGGAAATCAGGGGTTTCTTTTACGATGTCCACCTCGTCGCTCCATCTAATCAACGGACCATCGGAGCGATCATTCTTCTGCACGACATAACCGCTTTCAAGCGTCTGGAGAGTATCCGCAAGGACTTTGTGGCCAATGCGTCGCATGAGTTGAGAACACCTTTGACTTCCATCAAGGGCTACACTGAAACTCTACTCCAGAACCCGGATATTCTGGAACACAAAGGTCCGGACCTTTTAAAAATAGTGATCAGAAACACGGACAACATGATCCGCCTGCTCGATGATATTCTGCAGCTTTCCAGGATTGAATCCATTCAGGACAGGATCACCCTTGAAGACATTGATTTGAAGCAGATCATTATCAAATCCTGGAACAATTGCGAACACTATATCCTGGACAAGCATATCAGGTTTAAAACCGAACTTTTAGAAGATGAGCATTTAATTGTTCGAGCCGAGCAGGATTATCTGCAGCATGTCTTTCAGAATCTATTTGAAAACAGCATTAAATTTGTCCCCCGGCAAGGTTTGATTCAGGTTCTGATCAGGGACAAGGGGAAGATGTTGTGGATAGGAGTTCAGGACAATGGTCCGGGAATTCCTGAAAGTGAGCAGCAAAGAATTTTTGAACGTTTCTACAGGATCAGGAAGGACAGGAACAAGGTCAAAGGCACAGGCCTAGGGCTGGCTATCTGCAGAAATATCCTCAAGGCTCTGGGAGGGGAAATCTGGGTGGAGAGCCCTGTCTCCGGTTCCGATCATGGATGCGTTATCTGGTTTTCTTTGAACAAGTCTTTAAATTCACCAGCAGATGAACCACACACTAAACCCGGTCGTCAAACTGACACGAATGCTTGATGTTGGTGCCCTGAACAATAAACATGGTTGTTTCGGCAATATTTGTGGCCATGTCCGCGATGCGCTCAAAACGCCTGGCGATGTTTATGCATTGCACGCAGGGTTCGATGAGGCTGTTGTCCTGGTTCATAAAGCTTATGATCATCTTGAGAACCTTGTAATTCAGATCATCCACCTCGAAATCCATGCGGCAAACTTCCACGGCCCTTTCTGTATCCGGAGATGAAAAGGCGATTATTGCCTCCTGGAGCATGTCATAAGTCTTCCGGCCCATGATTTTTATAGTTTCATAAAATTCAAAAGGCGGTTGCAGGCTTAAATAGATTACAGAGTCACAAATATTGGCCGATTCATCTCCTATGCGCTCCAGATCCCTGCTCAGGCGCAATGCTCCCAGGATAAAGCGCAGATCCCCGGCTACAGGTTGATCCAGCGCGAGCAGTCTCAGGCAGTGCTGGTTAATGATCACTTCGAGCTCATTGATATTTTTGTCATTATCTACAACTTCCTGAGCCAGGTCAGCATCCATGCGGGCAAAGGCATTCAAGGTCTTGCTCAGGGCCTGCTCTGTCTGGACCACCATCTGCATGACCTTCATGTTCAATCTGTCCAGTTCCTGTATAAGCTGAGTCATGTTGTCTCCTGATGATTTATTGCGCCGGATGCTTCGTCCTGAATTCTTCCTTACCTTAAATCTTCAAGCATGCTCAATGCGCAATTGGCGTTTCTGATTTTTTGTCGCTGCTACTTTGGGCTGGGCTTCGGAGAAGCCCGCCCTGCAAAATCCAATATGGTTAAAACGCGGCCTTTAGATGCCGCCGCGAACAACACCATTGGCGCGGCATGCCAAATTTTCAGGCATGCATTAACTCGTTTAACTATCATCCAAACCGCCCTGTAATGTATTCTTCAGTGGCTTTATGTTTTGGATTGGTGAAAATGGTCCCGGTGTCTCCGTATTCAATCAGCTCACCCAGATACATGTAGGCGGTATAATCAGATACCCGGGCCGCCTGCTGCATGTTGTGCGTTACGATGACTATGGTGTATTTGTCTTTGAGAGAATAAATGAGTTCTTCTATCTTGGCCGTGGAAATCGGGTCCAGAGCTGAACATGGCTCATCCAGAAGTATCACTTCAGGTTCAACTGCTATGGCTCTGGCAATTACCAGCCTCTGCTGCTGACCCCCGGACAGGCCCAGCGCGCTTTCATGCAGCCTGTCCTTTACTTCTTTCCAGAGGGCGGCCCCTTTAAGCGAATTTTCAACCACCTGAGTCAGACGCTTTTTATTGCGCACACCTTTCAACCTTAATCCGTAAGCCACATTATCAA
>SLAE01000120.1 GCA_007127015.1 Desulfonatronospira sp.
AAAAAACCGGCTGCTTAAGAAGTCGCAGCCGGTTATGATTATCTTTTTTTGGACGCCCGCTTGGAAGCCTTGATCGGATTAACCTTAACCCGTCCGCTTTTATCCACTGTGGCCTGTACATGTGTTGCAAAGTTGCATGCACTGTGCACCCACTTCATCGCCGGATCCGCGTAGCTTTTACAATATAGCTGTCCACCGAATTCATGTGTGCGCTCGCAGCCTTCACATTTGTCCACTACGGGATGGCATTGACCTTGTTTGTAGTTGCATCCGCCAGAGGTCATGAAGGTGCATTCCACACCTTTTTTTATCGTATCGCATTGCATGATAACAAATCCTCCATTCCAAATTTATTCAGCAAAAATTGATCAGCAAAGAAATTGAATTTCAGAAAATCTTTTTCCTGATGAAACTAAGAAAAATGGCCACGCCCTGCAGACATGGCCATTGAATATATCTGGATCAACGAATATTTAACAGGACGAACAAGATGAAGAACATCCGCCTGCGTTAACTTGCAGGCTGGACTTGATCACAAATCCGCCCTCGGTCATATCCAGTTCGATCGGAGCCACAGTCTCCATGAGATTTTTATCTACCAGAAACTGAAAACCCTTGACATCAAAAAGATTGTCATTGTCCTTTTGCTCGTCCAGAGCAAGTGCCAGTCTTGGCCCGCCTCAGCCGGCAGCCAGATAAACTCTGATGGGCGCCTTTTCCTGAGTTTCGAAAAATTTGTCCAATTGCGACTTGGCGGTATCGGTTAGTTCAAACATGATATTTAACTCCCTCCTTGTTTAAAAACATATGAGATATTTATTTTATTTGTTAAAGTCAACCGCAATATAATAGTTTGGAGTGAAAAATTAAGTTCTTCTTTCATTGTTGTCAAAGATTAGTTGTATCATTGTCAACCGCTTAAACATGTTTGACACCGGAGTATGAATTTTTTAATTGAAGCAAAAAATTTAGGAGGCTGTCATGATCCGCATAAATGAACACTATCTGAAACTTACCGCCTCATATCTGTTCGCAGACATAGCCAGACGCGTACAGAAATTTCAGGCCGACAATCCGGATAAAAAAATCATCAAGCTGGGCATAGGCGATGTAACCCTGCCGTTGCCCGCAGTGTGCGTCGAGGCAATGCACCGGGCAGTGGATGAAATGGCCGACGAGCAGACATTCAGAGGGTACGGGCCTGAGCAGGGCTATGAATTCTTACGCGAAAAAATCGCTGAAAACGATTTTCAGCAGCAAGGAGCTGAGATATCGGCTGATGAAATCTTTATCAGTGACGGGGCCAAGTGCGACACCGGAAACTTTCAGGAACTATTTACCAACGACATCAAGGTGGCTGTTCCTGATCCTGTTTATCCTGTTTATGTGGATACGAACGTCATGGCCGGCAGAACCGGTGGATTCAGCAATGGACGTTATGAAGGACTGATTTATCTTGAAGCCTTACCGGAAAACAATTTCATTCCCGAACTGCCGCAGGAGCCGGTGGATTTGATCTACCTCTGCTATCCGAACAACCCTACGGGAGTTGGAATCACCAGGGAGGAACTGAAGAAGTGGGTTGATTACGCCCTGGATAACAAGTCTTTGATTCTTTTTGACGCTGCCTACGAAGCTTTTATCCGGGATCCGCAAATGCCGCACAGCATTTTTGAAATCCCCGGGGCCAGAGAAGTCGCTGTGGAGTTTCGCAGCTACTCCAAGACAGCTGGATTTACCGGGACCAGATGCGCCTATACCATAGTCCCCAAAGATTGCGCTGCCTGGGATAAACAGGAAAACAGAATCTCTTTGCACGACCTGTGGAACAGAAGACACAGCACCAAGTTCAACGGAGTGTCCTACCCTGTGCAAAGAGCTGCCGAAGCTGTTTATTCGCTGGAAGGTCAAAAACAGGTGCGTGATAATATCGATTACTACCTGAACAATGCCCGGGTCATCAGGCAGGAAATGCAGAAACTGGGTTTTAGCTGTACCGGCGGGCAGAATTCTCCCTATATCTGGATTAAAAGCGGTTCAGATTCCTGGAGCCTCTTTGATTCCCTGCTGAACAGCGCCGGGGTTGTCTGCACTCCGGGAACCGGCTTTGGCTTACGTGGAGAAGGTTTTATCCGTTTGAGCGCTTTCAACAGCCTGGAAAATGTTCAGGAAGCCATGCACAGGATTGCCGGAGCGCTTTAAGTTCGGAAATTTAAAGCAGGGGACTGAAGATCTTGACCACCCCTTCTATGACCCTCTTATATAGAGGTCTTCTGAACCACTGTACCGGACTCAGCCTGACCGAACCTTCCTTGTAGCGATTCAGGAGCAGGTTCAGATCATAACTGAATTCCGGATCGAAGATTATGCTCACCAGCTCCATGTTGAGATAGAAGGAACGGATGTCGAAATTGGCTGAACCGACCATGGCCATGGATTGATCTATAGTCAAAATTTTTGTGTGCAGCATGCCGTCATTGAAATGATAAACGTTTGCTCCATTTTGCATGACCACACCGAAGTAGTAGGCACTGGCCTGATCCAGGAGCAGATGATCGCTTCTGTCCGGCGCGATTATCTCCACTTCCACCCCTCTGGCCGCGGCCAGTCTAAGAGCGGTGATCAATCCATCATTGGGGATGAAGTATGGAGTAACAATACATACCTTGCGTTCTGCGGTGTGTATTGCCTGAATAATAACGTCCTGAAAGCCGTCGGTAGGCCTGTCCGGTCCGGTGGGCATCATTTGCACCGAAGCATGTCCTTCCTTGACTGAAGGTGGATAAATATCCGGGTTATCAATTATTTGCTGTGTCTCGCAAAACCAGTCCTCCACGAAAACCGACTGCAGTTGTCTGACTGTTGGTCCTTTGACTCTTATCATTACATCATGCCACTGACCGGCTTTTTTATGGCCGAATTCGGGCACGTGAATATTCTGTGAGCCTGTATAACCGATCTGACCGTCAATGACTGCCAGCTTGCGGTGATTTCGGATATCGAATCTGGCCAGCCTGAGGCGCAGTGGGTTGGCCGGAAGAGCGCGGTATGCCTGTACTCCGTTCTTTTTCATCCAGTTGCCCAGGCCGGAAAACATCCCCCTGCAGCCAACCGCATCGCCAAGGACCCGGCACTCCACCCCTCTTTGAACCGCCTTGACTAATGCTCTGGCCACTTTCTGCCCGGTGGCATCATTGCGGAACATATAGAATAAAAGATGAACATGTTTTTCAGCTTTTTCAATGTCAGCTATCAGAGTAGCATTGAATTCTTCGGTATCCGCGATAAGGGAGACCTGATTGCTGCCCAGAAGAGGCATTCCGCCGTGCTTTTCTGCAAGATGCACCAGTGTCTTATGTTCCTTTTTTATATGGGAATCCTGATAATTTAGAAATAGTGAATACTTGGAGTTGGTCAGGTGAAAATTCCTGTGCTTTTTAATCCTGCGCGACAGACGAGGTCTGCTGAGGCTGTGCTCTTCCAGAAAAAGATATAAAATAAGCCCGGGCCAGGGCATCAGAAAAATGACCGCCAGCCAGGCCAGACACGTGGTAGGATTATCCTTGCGCATGCCGATAACCGGGATCATGCCCAGGCGAATCACCCAGTTACTCAAGCTCCAGAGAAAAGAAAGGGTCAGCATTGTTTGGCTCTCGTTCGATCACAATCGAGTTGATAAATACTACTGGTTTATAATTATACTATCAAACAAAAAAACGGAAGCCTTGTCAGAAGAAGTTAATCTCGTTTATGGGAATTGAATGCTTGCTCTAATTCAATGCCGGTTGAATTTTTCAACTACTTTTTTTTCAAGGTTCTCGGTGCTTTTGACGAAAGAAGTCGACACCCGTTGTTTTTTCTGATACTGGCAAATTATGCTTGAAAACAGCTTCATACACCTCCCCTCCATTGGATACTCCACGGAAAGAAAAATCTGGTTCGAGAACATTCTGTCAATGGATGAATTCATCCAGTCTCCTCCAAAATTTATATCCACAACAAGATATAGATCCATCCTGGAACACTTGTTAATATCCAGGAAAAAGCTTGAATCAGGAGATGCAAGATATTTCTGCAGATATCTTCCCTCAACGGAACAATGGAGGATATTCAAGGAGTACAAAGACTCGACCGCGTATATTGATATCGAAACCACAGGCCTTGGCGGCTTCGAAAACATCATCACCACAGTATCCCTGTATGACGGAGAGAACATCCGGTACTATATCCATGGGAAAAATCTGGAAGAATTCGTGAACGACATCATGGAATACAAGGTCATCGTAACTTATAACGGCAAGACTTTTGATGTTCCCTTCATCGAGCATTACTTTGGAATCAGCATGGACCATGCCCATCTTGATTTAAGGTACATCCTGCGCAGCCTGGGCTATGCCGGAGGCCTGAAATCCTGCGAGCGTCAACTGGGTATCGGCAGAACCGGATGCCTGGGTGATCTGGACGGCTATTTTGCTGTCCTTCTTTGGCATGATTATCAAAATAACGGAAATGAAAAATCCCTGGAAACTCTTCTAGCTTACAATATTCAGGATGTCCTGAGTCTTGAACATTTGATGATCGAAGCTTACAATCAGAAAATTATTAAACTCCCCCTGTCTGTCGAACCTCTTAAAACCTGTACTCCACCAGCCAATCCTTTTACTGTGGACTTGCCTGCTGTTGAGCGCGTCAAGCAGCAGTACAGGCTTATCCAGACCTTTTAAATTCTTGCAGGCAGCCTCAAGACAAAAAACATAACGGTTCACCCGGCTTCTTGGTCAAATTGGTGCAGTCAACATAATGCCTTATGCCCCTGTCTTTCCGCCCTTTCTTGCCATCCTGTCTAACCTGCTTATGTTTATAAAGATAATCATACTGGAGGTATATTATGAAGGAGAACATGGGGAAACAGGATAGAACTGCCAGAAGCGTGCTGGGACCTTCTTTGATTGTTCTGGGATACCTGTGCCTGGAAGGACGGAAAGGCAAACCTCTTGGACTTATATCCATGCTGGCCGGAGCCACTCTGATTGAAAGCGCGATCACCCGGGTTTGCCCGCTTAGCGCGGCACTAGGAATCGATACCCGCTCCGCCCAGGAAAAAATCAGGGACCGAAAGCAGCTTT
>SLAE01000015.1 GCA_007127015.1 Desulfonatronospira sp.
CTGGCCGGCCAGGTCCTTAAAATGAAAGGTGAATGGACCGAGCACCCGAAGTTTGGAGAGCAGTTCAAGGCGGTTTTCTGCGAATGCTCCGTTCCTGCAACATCTGCAGGCATCCAGCGATATCTAAGCTCAGGCTTGATCAAGGGCATCGGTCCGGTAATGGCCGGATGTATTGTCTCCCGGTACGGAGACCAGACCCTGGAGGTAATTGACAAAGAAGCTGACAGATTGATTGAGGTGGGTGGCATTGGCCAAAAGCGCGTAGAAAAAATTAAAAAGGCATGGGAGGAGCAGAAAGAGATCCGTGAGGTCATGATTTTTCTGCAGGGCCACGGTGTATCCTCAACCTACGCCGGCAAAATCTTCAAGACCTATGGAAAGGATTCAATTCAGATAGTACAGGAAAATCCCTATCGCCTGGCCACGGATATCTTTGGTATAGGATTTATTACCGCTGACAAAATAGCCCAAAAGCTGGGATTTTCTCCAGAATCCGATTTCAGGATTCAAGCCGGAATCGTATACGTCCTGCACCAGCTTTCAGACGAGGGACATGTCTATTATCCCGGACAGGATCTTGTTCAAAAAGCCGCTGAGATTTTAAAAGTCGATGAATCACTGGTGGACCGGGAGATTGAGTCTCTTAAAGCATTGCAGCATATTGTTGTCGAAAATCTGCCCGGTCATGAGCAGGAAGCGGTCTACCTGGCCAAGTACCACTATTCCGAAACCAGCATCGCCGGGAAGCTCATAAGACTGATCAACTCTCCCAAATCAATCCGGCATGTGGATACAGCAAAGGCACTGGAATGGGTTCAGAACACCTGGTCACTCAGCCTGGCCGCAAAACAGGCTGAAGCGGTCGAGACCGCCCTGAAAGATAAAGTTCTGGTAATTACCGGCGGCCCCGGTACAGGCAAGAGTTTTCTTTTGAACGCCATTATAAAAATCATCTCCCGGCTGAAAGCAGGAATAATTCTTACCGCCCCTACAGGAAGAGCAGCCAAGAGAATGCAGGAGTCCACAGGGTGTGAGGCAAAAACCATTCACAGACTGCTGGAGTTCGATTTCCAGAAAGGCCGGTTCAAGAAAACCGAGGAAAATCCTCTGAACTGCGATCTGCTTATTGTTGACGAGATGAGCATGGTGGACACAGTGCTCATGCACCACCTGCTGAAAGCCGTAAGGCTCGATACCACTCTGATAATGGTTGGAGACGTCAATCAACTGCCCTCTGTCGGTCCGGGCAATGTCTTGAAGGACATAATAAGTTCCGGGTCTGTGCCTGTGGTGGAGCTGAACGAGATTTTCAGACAGGCCAGAGAAAGCTCAATCATAGTCAACGCTCATTTGATTAATCAGGGTGAGTTTCCTCGATTGAAGCCCCGGCAGGACAAACTGGACGATTTCTTTTTCGTGCAGGAGGAAGATCCCCAAAAAGTTCTGGAGAAGATCAAATACATCGTCACTGAGCGAATACCCAGGCGATTTCATCTTCATCCGGTTGACCATGTCCAGGTGATTTCGCCCATGAACAGAGGATTGGTTGGAGTAAACAACATGAATGCCGAGCTGCAGGCATGCCTTAATCCACAGGGCAAGGAAGTCATCCGGGGCGGAAAGACCTTCAGGCAGGGAGACAAGGTAATGCAGATCAGAAACAACTATGATAAGGAAGTTTTCAATGGAGACATCGGAGTGATTACATCCCTGGATCTTGAGGAGCTGGAAATCAGAGTCCGTTTTGACGAGCGCCTGGTGACATATGATTATTCTGATTTAGACGACCTTGTCCTGGCTTACGCCGTCAGCATTCATAAATCCCAGGGTTCAGACTACCCTGCCGTTGTTATTCCCTTGCTTACGCAGCACTATATCATGCTCCAGAAAAACCTGATCTATACCGGCATCACCCGGGGAAAAAATCTGGTTGTGCTCATAGGCACCAAAAAAGCCCTGGCCATTGCCGTGAACAATGCCAAGACCCTCAAGAGATACACATATCTGGATAGCAGGCTGAGTTATTCACACTGAGAGGTTGATTTGAAAAGTAAAAAACTTGTTTGACGACTCTCTCTGTTTTAGCTAAGCTGAAAAGGCCTTCTTAAAAGAGGGTCCCGTTGTGAGCGCCTCGGCCGGGTTAAAGAACCCGGTCGGGGTTTTTTTGGGAAGAATGGACGTTAATTTACTGATTAATGATTTTGGAAAAATCACCAGGCGCGTCACCCTGATGGTGGAATAAAGAATATTTTGGCCGCCCGGGACTCCGGGTAATTGGAAGAAGGACAGGTTTGGCTTGCTCGATCCATTATTTGAACCCGGATTACTGTTCATGCGCTAAGCTTGACAAAAGGACCTTTCTCAACCTTTTCTTTACAGGCAAAGCAGCTTGGGACAAAAAGCGTTGACAATGGCGCTGTCCACATCATACCCATAGAGGGCCCACTTGGAAGTGGCAATTGTTTCCGGGAGATATCTGCCGTACATCTTTACTGGCAGTTCTTGAAGAACAACAGTGGGCGACGAAGCCAGCGCAAGCAGATATTCAACTATATAGGCGGCATTCTGTGCCAGAGGTCCGCTGTAATTCTGCCGCTGTCTGAGACGCAAGACTCTGAGTTCATGAATTGAACGGCCGAATTCAGATTCCATGAGTTCATCGTAAGTAGTCAGAATTATCTCCACCCGCACCCATCTTTCCCCCTGCTCCACATATTCTCCAGCATTAGAGCGCACCTCCTCCGGGTCAAGTCCACGCTTAAGGGCTATAGACCAGTCAGTTCCCCTCAGGCGGGAAATCAATTCTTCAGGCTCAGGAAGTTCCATGTCCACAAGAAGGTTAACCGCTTTATAATCACCGGTATGATGCTCTATTTCCGCCAGTGCGAATCCTGACTCCTTCTCCAGCATTACCGGTATGAGGTCGATCATTTCCGGCTCGGCAATGATCTTAAATCCCAGCAGATCATTGAGGATCATTGACTGCGAGTCAATTTTCACTCCCTTGTTTTTAAACCCAAGTGAAACTTTAGCTTCAGCCTCGAAAAAGTCCCTGCGCATGGTTTCCGGCGAACTTTCCAGTTCAGCAATGGATACATCTGCTTCCGCAGCCCTGTAACCGGCTATGCGTTTGGCTTCAGCCTTTATTTCCTGAAAAAGCGCGTCAACAACTCGAAATGACACTTTCTCCGCTATGCGGTTTAGCTGCTTGATTCTGCCGGAAGCTACCAGTTTCCGATCTGGAGTAGTCATCAATATTGCGTCTATGGGCAGTCTGGGAAAATAGAATTCGGGGTTTGTCCGGTAACTTTCAACCAAGCTCATATTTCTGCTGCTTTTACGCGGCAGATAGTGAATAATGCCTTCCCGCAATGCATGTTTCTGACGTATTCTTTCTGTCTGCAGGGGCGTCTGAAAAAGTGTGCTCAGAAATTCCCTCATTCGATTCACGACGACTGATGAAATCGCGCTTTCGTACAGGAATATTCTGGTCGCAGTCTTGCCGTCTTCAGGATCGAAATCATCGTTCATCCAGCGAAGTGTAAGCTCAAAAAGCTCATCCCGATGGGTCATTGAGGTTATGTACATCCTGTAATTCACCTTTAGTAAAGTTTTGTGAACGAACTATTTTCCGTCCTCAAGAAAAACTGTTTTTTTTCATAAAAAAATTTTTTGAAATTTAAGGAATTTAGTCAGGATATGTAAACATGCTGTCACATTATGTGCCGCACATGCAGCTTACGCGCATCTGTTTAGAATAAACATTCATCATTTATTGATCACGACACAGCTAATCTACCCCCAAATATATATTAAAAAGCTTATCCATATTCAATGAATTTAATCCATGCCCGTAATGCTTTGGTTCCGGCTAAGGAGCATGTCTGTACTTTATTGTTTGGCACGTGGGTTGCTAGTTATTTACTATCCGATGTTGGATATGATTTTTTTAAAACAGCAAGGAGGGTAAAATGACTGCAAAAATCGGTATGAAATTTTTGATGATGGTTCTGGCTTTTTTCCTGGTGCTGGGCACAGCGGCCATTGTCAAAGCTGTGCATCAGCCGCCGCCTGGTGAGGAATATCAGGAGCCATGGGAACCAAGAAGGCCTGGGGATCCTCAACCTGAAGAACCTATGGATCCCAGAGATCCGGCACACCCTGAAAATGATGAAGAACTCAGGGAGCCCTGGGAGCCTCCGAGAGAGGAAGATCCTCACAGACCTGGAGAACCTATGGATCCAGCAGATCCGGAACATCCCTGGAACGACGAGGAGCGGGAACCTCGTGATCCTGCTGAAGATCCTGCAGACCCCAGAGAAGAGTGGGATCCTGAAGAAATGCCTGATCACGATGAGCCCCATGCCCCGGGACCACGTCCTGAGGGTCAGCCCAGAGAGCCCGCTGAGCCGGATACTCAATAGAGATGCACGATTTAGCGGCAAAAAAGGCCCTCCACATTTTGGAGGGCCGCTGATCAAAAATCTTTGATGAACGAAGCTGCGGGAACAACAAACGAAAAAACGCGGGAGTCCCGAAGGGTTTTGAAGAATGTTTTTATTAAGAGTCTTTATGCCCCCAAAGACCTCATGAACGCTTCCTGGCCGGCAGGACAAGTTTTACAGCTTCATTACCCTTCGTTTTATATATACCCCCTCCTGCTACCGAGGATCTCCAGCAATGGAGGTCCTCAACTTTTTTGCTGGATTTTGTTCTTTCATTAAATAATTTAACTGTGTTCCCGGCATGGGTTGCTTTTTTAAAAATTACAAGCAGCAATTTAACATATAACCAAGGAGGGCAAGATGTTTGCAAGAATCGGCGTTAAACTTTTATTTATGGCCTTGGCCTTTGTTCTGGTGCTTGGCACCGCGGGCATGGTCAAAGCGGTGCATCAGCCGCCGCCTGATGAGGAATATCGTGAACCCTGGGAGCCCCGGGACCCTGAAGACCCGCCACCCTCAGTGCCCCGTGACCCGTATGATCCCCCTGAAGTAGAACCTGAGCCGGATACAAATGATGAAGAATTCCGTGAACCATGGGAACCTCGTGATCCTGGGAACAATCCGCAGCACAATGAGCGGA
>SLAE01000100.1 GCA_007127015.1 Desulfonatronospira sp.
GCAATGTCCGGCGAATTCAATCTGGCCCATGCAAGAGAAAGCAGAAGGCCAAAAGTGATGAAAAATACTATCGCCTGAAAATGATCAGGAGTGCGAATCACTCTCCAGGCGACAGCCAGTATGGTCAAGGCGAGGACAAGATCAAACAGGAGCGCCACTAATCCCCCTTCCTGTCCAAGGTATGCAGTATATAGTTGGCAATGAAATAACAGGCGCTGGAGCTTCCTACCAGAGCCAGCCCCCAGATCAGACCGAGCTTGATAATGTCCGGCAGGGTGGAATCGATCATAAGCCCCAGCACGACAAAGCCAAGGCCCAGATTATCCGCCTTGGTCAAAGCGTGAATGCGGCTTAAGGCATCAGGAAAACGAAGAAGGCCAACGGTGCCGCCCAGAAAAAAAAAGGCACCTGCCAGACAAAGCATTATGCTGAGCAGATTTGCCGGCATGATTCAACCCCGGGTATTATCAGAAGGGGCCGGTGTTTTGCGCACAAAAGCCAGAACGCTCATGATCATGAGCAAAGCAAAGAGCAGGGCGGCGTTACGGATATACGGGGCTTCAAGTGCCTGAGCCAGAAGAAGCAATATGGCCACACCGGTAGTGCCGAATAGTTGAGCTGCAACCATGCGGTCTGCCGGAGTGGGACCCAGAATCACCCGCCACAGACCGGCCAGAACGTTCAGAAGCAAAAAAAAGGCCAGCCCCAGATAAAAGATCTGCATCAGTTTACCTCCGAGAGATTGGCAGTCTTGTGAATCAAGTCCGAAACAATTATCCAGTCTGTATAATACAGTTGTTTAAAAACAATCAACACAGGCAGTCAATTGTCCCTGCAGACAAAGATTCAATGTTATTTGCCGTCAGGCTGCCGGATAAATCAGAGGCTGCTCAGCAGGAGCATGACTGCTCCGGCAATGATTGGAGCCTGCAGATTATCATTTAATGGTCCGGGGAGAGCTTCCGCCAGGCAGGCGCAGATAGAAGCTGCAGCACCTGTCCAGAAGTTTACACCGGGCATCAGCAGCACCACAAGCAAGGCCGCTGCCAGAAAGGCCAGAGATCCTTCCATGGTCTTTTCTCCTCTGGCCCAGGTTCTTTTTCCGTACTTCTGGCCGACGATCGCGGCAGCGGCATCGCCGACCATGAACAGGGCGAAGGACATGGCAGCTATATGAACTGGAAAGATAAGTATGAGCAGAAATGCTGAGATAAGGGCGTAAGTTGCTCCGGTAAGGGCCACTTTACCGCCTGGCAGGGCCTGCTCCTCCGGGCGTATCAAAGCCCCGAAAATATTCTGCATCTTGCTGCCAAACCACGGGGCTTTGAATCTGAGGATGTCCAGAATAAGAGCGATTAACGCTGCCAGACCAAGAATGAGCATGGCCGGATGTTTGCCCATCCACAGCATTATCAGGGATAAGGCAACAGCCAGAATATGAACTGATTTGCGCAGCATCTCAAAATTGAAAGGCAGAAGCTCCTTTTGTCTGATCAGGTCTATACCCTTTTCTTTCTTCCCGGTTGAGGTCATTTTTCTTTTTGAGCATGCTGGGTTTATTGATTATGTTTGTCCTTCTGTATTCTAAGGCACGCAACTTTTTAATCAAGGCAGCTTTCCGGTTTCGGCGGGCTGTTTGATCTTGCTGAACCTGAAAACTTATTGCAAAAAATCGACCATCCTCTAAGAAAGAGGAAACGGGTGTTGAAGATAATTGCAGGAATTAGCACTTAAACCGCCTTATTGCAAAAAATTTTAAGTGCAGTGCAGATGGCAAAGACCGGATGAGTGTAAAATTCTGGAGGTTGTAAATGTACGAGATAAGCCCAAGCGTGCGTAAAGGATTGTTGCAGCTGATATTTTCCGGATCTTTCATGAAGCGCTGGAACGACAAGCTGCGTCCGGTGGAACTGGTCGAAGTGGACAAACAGGCACACAAGATGTTTGTTGCCTACGTCCTTTATCTTTTAAACTCAAGAAATCTGAACGAAGACGAAAGAGTGGCTCTGGGAGAAGAAGTCATTCTTGGAGGGATATATGAATACCTGTACCGGCTGGTCATAACAGATATTAAACCGCCTATTTTTTACCGTATAAGATCTAATCCGGAACATTACCGTCAGCTTACGAACTGGGTTCTTGATCAGCTTCAACCCCGGCTGCAGCCGCTGGGAAACAGGTTTTGGGAAGGTCTTTGCGCATATCTCGAAGATCCAAAAAATGATGGTCTTGCCCGCAGGATTCTGGAAGGAGCCCATATTTTTGCCAGCAGCTGGGAATTCGGACTGATCAAGGGTATGGATCCAGGAGATGACGAATTGAAAGCGATAGAAGTCAATTTTGATCGCCTGCTGAAAAAACATTTTGATCTCAAAGGAATGCGGGAGATTGCCGCGGGCTCAGCAAGCGGACTCGGAGGACTGGTTGATCTCTGCGGCCGCCTGAGGTTCCAGAAAAGATGGTCACAGACCCCGCGCATACCTGAAACTTCGGTTCTCGGTCATATGTTCATTGTGGCCTGTTATGCTTATTTTTTCAGTCTTTCGGTGGGGGCTTGCTCAAAGCGCAGGCAGAATAATTTTTTTGCCGGACTTATTCATGATCTGCCCGAACTTTTAACCAGGGACATTATTTCTCCGGTCAAACAATCCGTACAAAGGATCAAGGATTTAATCCGCGAATACGAGCAAAGAGAACTGGAAGAAAGGGTATTTGTTCTGCTGCAGGACGAAGAATACTTGGAACTGACCGAAAGGCTGCGCTATTTTCTGGGCACTAACGGACACTCTGAGTTCGACAACACCATAATTCTCAACAACAGGATCCAGACGATCGATCAGCTGCATCTGCACCGGGAGTACAACCAGAACCGGTTTGATCCCAAGGACGGACAACTGCTTAAAGCCTGCGACAATCTGGCCGCGTTTATCGAAGCTTACACGGCGACCAGAAACGGAATAATCAATGAACAGCTGCAGCAGGCGCAATGGAAAATCCGCAACCGCTATCAGCATGTCAGCCTGCTTGGTTCAGTACATATCGGTGCGCTGCTGGCCGATTTTGATTGAGAAGTTCTGAAACGGCGTTCGGGCTTTTCAAACCTGCCCGATATCAAGCAGAGGCCAGATCTGGTCTATGTTTTCTACTGTTTTGACCTGGATATTCTTGCGCAGTTCCGGAGGAATGTCCTCAAAATCGTGCATGTTGTCTTCCGGAATAATTACCGTCTTGATTCCTGAAGCTACTGCAGCCAGAATTTTTTCTTTGATCCCCCCTACGGGAAGAACTCTGCCGCGAAGAGTGATTTCACCGGTCATGCCCATATTGTTGGGCAGGACTTTATCAGTCAAGGCCGAGACCAGAGCTGACACCATGGTCAGGCCTGCAGAGGGGCCATCTTTAGGGGTGGCTCCAGCCGGGACATGAATATGAATGTCCCTCTTGTCAAGCAGATCTTCCATAAGTCCCAGTGTTCCTGCCCTGCTGCGCGCGTAGCTTAGTGAGGCTTGAGCGCTTTCCTTCATGACCTCGCCCATTTGTCCGGTCAGGATGAGTTTGCCCTTCCCGGGCATCAGACTGACCTCAACATGCAGAATTTCACCTCCATATGCGGTCCAGGCCAAACCGATGGCCACGCCGGGAGGAAGTTCCTTGTCCCTGTCCTCGAGCCTGAATCTGGGAGGACCTAAAAGTCTGCCCAGCTTTTGTCTGGTGATCTTAAAAGGTCCTTTTTTCCCTTCCGCAACCTGCCTGGCCACCTTGCGGCAAACACTGGCTATTTCTCTTTCCAGATTTCTCAGGCCAGCTTCCCGGGTATAGCTGCGGATCATTTCCTTGAGCACTCCATCGCTGATCAGAACATCTTTGTCCTCAAGTCCGGTTTCATTAATCTGTCTGGGAACCAGGTACTTGCGGGCGATCTTAACCTTTTCCTGTTCGGTGTAGCCTGGAATCCGCAGAACCTCCATGCGGTCAAGCAAAGCAGAGGGTATGGTATCCAGGATGTTGGCGGTGCAGACGAACGTGACCCTGGACAGGTCGTAGGGTACGTTCAGGTAATGATCGGTGAATGAATGGTTCTGTTCCGGATCCAGCACTTCCAGAAGTGCTGAAGAAGGATCGCCGCGAAAATCCGTGCCCACTTTGTCTATCTCATCAAGCATGAATACCGGGTTGACGGATCCGGCATCCTTCATGCTCTGGATAATTCTGCCGGGCATTGATCCTATGTAAGTTCTGCGGTGCCCCCTGATCTCGGCTTCATCACGCATGCCGCCCAGGGACATGCGCACGAATTTGCGGTTCAAAGACCTGGCTATGGATTGTCCAAGAGAGGTTTTGCCCACCCCGGGAGGACCTACAAAGCACAGAATCGGACCTTTCATTCTGGGGTTCAGCTTGCGCACACTGAGATATTCCAGGATTCTCTCTTTGACCTTCTCCAGATTGAAATGGTCTTCATCCAGAATTTTCTGCGCCTCCTGAATGTCCAGACGGTCCTTGGTTCTTTTTTTCCAGGGAATTTCCACCAGCCAATCCAGATAAGTCCTGGCTACAGTAGATTCCGCTGAGTCAGGATGCATGCTTTCCAGTCTCTGAAGCTGTTTTTCCGCTTCCTTCATCACCTTGGCGGGCAGACCTGCCTTTTTCAAAGACTGCCTTAGCTGTTCCAGATCGTCGCCGCTCTCGGTGATATCCCCAAGCTCCTTGCGGATAGCCTTGAGCTGCTCACGCAGGAAATACTCGCGTTGAGCCTTGTCCATGCCTTCTTTGGCCATGTTCTGGATTTTGGCCTGCATTGAAGCAACTTCCACTTCCCTGGCCAGTTGGTCATTGACCATTCTCAGGCGCTGGAGGGGATCTTCACATTCAAGGATCTGCTGTGCTTCCAGGGTTTTCATCCTGAGGTTGGAAGCTACCAGGTCAGCCAGTCTTCCGGGATCGTCGACACTGTTAAGTACCGCCATGATCTCGGAAGAATCAACGCCTCTAAGACTCAGAAGCTTTTCGCTCTGTTCTCTTGCGGCTCTTAGCAGAGCTTCAGATTCAGAAGTCGTTTCGGTAAA
>SLAE01000082.1 GCA_007127015.1 Desulfonatronospira sp.
ACGGTCTGTTCTGCTCTATGGCGCAAAAGATAAAGATTATGGTCGGGATCCGGCAGCCTGGTGGTCAGAATCACGGCCAGCGGCTGTCTGGAAGCCCGGGCTGTTCGACAGGTCAGAGCAGGATCGTCCCGGTAAAAAGTATTTCCCCCAATGAGCACCGCGCCTACCCTGGATCTGAGTTCATGAACCATCATCCGGGAAGTCCCGGAAGTCACCCATTTGGAATGTCCGGTTCGGGCCGCGATTCTTCCGTCCAGAGTTGAGGCGGTCTTCAGATAAACATAAGCACGACTTGTCTTCTGAAAAAGTTCAAAGTCAGCGATCAGATCGCGGCATCTTTGTTCCTCCACATCAAGCGTCACCTTTATCCCCCTGCTTCTCAAATAGCTTGCGCCCTCACCGGCAACTTCAGGGTTGGGATCTCTGGTTCCCACCACCACATGCTTTATTCCGGCATCAAGAATGGCCTCGGTGCAGGGTGGGGTCTTGCCCTGATGGTTACAGGGTTCCAAAGTCACGTAAAGCGTACATGAAGACAGGTCAGGGTGACGAACAAGAGCGTCGTTTATGGCTTCGACCTCGGCATGGGCCTGTCCGTAGGCTTTATGCCAGCCCCGCCCCAGGACCATTTCCCCTGAGACCACTACGGCGCCGACGCTTGGATTGGGGGCGGTATAACCCTTGCCCTTAAGGGCCAGATGAACAGCCTGCAGCATGAAATCGCTTTGAAGAATGGCTCTGGATTCAGGTATCATCTCAAATCCGGGCAGTATCAGTTTCCTGGGAACTGCAAAAGTTTAAAGAGCACGCCTGCATCGTTGAGCATGTCCTGGGCCAGCTGGTCCGGATAGCCATGACTGAAGAAAATGTTCTGCACTCCGCAGTTGATCAGCATTTTGGAACAAATAAGGCAGGGCTGGGTGGTGCTGTAGATGGAGGCGCCGGTAATGCTCACTCCATGGATGGCTGCCTGGATGATGACATTTTGTTCAGCGTGAAGTCCGCGGCATAGTTCATGGCGTTCTCCAGAGGGGATCCTCAGCTGTTCGCGCAGACAGCCGATGTCAAAACAGTGGTCGAGTCCCGCGGCAGCTCCGTTGTACCCGGTGGCAAGGATGCGCTTGTTCTTGACTGCAATAGCTCCGACCATGCGTCTAAGACAGGTGGACCGCTGGGCCACCAGATGCGTAATGCGCATGTAGTATTCATCCCAGGAAAGTCTCTGGTGTGTCAATGATTTCTCCTGAGAGCCGGTGAGGCCTGAGTTTCGGGAAATCTTTCAGAATGCCGCAGGCGTATACCCGGTCTGTTCCTGCTGCCCGGCACCGATCGAAATTCTGCCTCTAATTACGCTTACCAGGCGAACAAAGGAAAGTCCGATGCAAATTTCTCCACAGCCTTGCCTGTCTGCTGCAGGCGGCTCTCATTTTCATGGTTATCCAGGGCCTCTATCATCCACTGTACCACCTGCTCCATGTGTTCGGGACGCATGCCCCTGGTGGTCAGCGCTGAAGAGCCGATTCTAATTCCTGAAGTAACAAAAGGAGATCTGGTTTCAAAAGGCACTGTGTTTTTGTTTACGGTCATCCCGGCTATATCCAGGGCTATCTCCGCGTCTTTGCCGGTAATGTTCTTGTTTGTCAGATCAACAAGAAGCAGATGATTGTCTGTACCCCTGGAAACCAGGTTGAACCCCGCGTCCATGAGCAGGCGGGCGATTGTCCTTGCGTTTTCAATTACCAGCTTCTGATATTTCTTGAATTCCGGAGCCAGGGCTTCCTTGAAGGAAATGGCCTTGGCCGCGATGACATGCATCAGCGGTCCGCCCTGAATGCCTGGAAATATCTGAGAGTTAAGCGCTCTGGCGTATTGTTCCCGGCTTAGAATCATACCTCCGCGTGGGCCGCGAAGTGTCTTGTGGGTTGTGGTCGTGGTGAAATGCGCGTGAGGCACAGGAGAAGGATGCAGCCCCGCCGCGATAATGCCTGCTATGTGAGCCATGTCCACGGTAAGTTTGGCCTCGACCTTATCAGCAATCTCCCGGAAACGTTTGAAGTCGATTTCCCTGGGGTAGGCGCTGGCGCCGGCAATGATCATATCCGGTTTGTGCTTGATGGCCAGTTCTTCCACCTGATCATAATTGATATAGCCGGTATCTTTTTCAACACCGTAAAAGACATTGTTGTACAATCGACCGGAAAAATTAGCCGGGCATCCATGAGTCAGATGTCCGCCGTGCGACAGATCCATGCCCATGATGGTGTCTCCAGGCTTCAACATGGAGAAATAAACAGCCATATTGGCCTGGGAGCCGGAATGGGGCTGGACGTTAACGTACTCGGCATCAAAGAGCTTTCTGGCTCTGTCGCGGGCAAGATCTTCAGCCATATCCACGAACTCGCAGCCGCCATAGTACCTTTTGCCTGGATATCCTTCAGCATACTTGTGGGTCATGACAGTTCCCATGGCCTGCCTGACGGCCAGGGAGGTGAAGTTTTCGGAGGCTATAAGTTCAAGCTTGGTCAGCTGACGTTTTTCTTCAAGTTCTATGCATCTGGCAATTTCAGGGTCGACCTTTTTTATCTCTTCATTACTCATCAGATGAAATACTCCTCGTTTATATCGGCACCCATGCACCCCTATTCTTCGAATTTCTTGAACAATATACAGCAGTTGGTTCCGCCGAAACCAAAAGAATTGCACAGGGCATAATTAATGTTTCTCTTGATGCTTCCCCGGCCGCAGTAATCCAGATCGCATTCCGGATCCTGATTGTCCAGGTTTATGGTCCCGGGGATATGTCCATGATGCAGGCTTTTGACGCTGAAAACGCCTTCGATTCCTCCTGCCGCGCCAAGAGTGTGTCCGATCATAGATTTGTTGGCCGTGAGCAGAATGTCATAGGCATGCCTGCCGAATACTTCCTTGATGGCCTTGGTTTCGGTCAGGTCGTTAAGGCTTGTGGAGGTCCCGTGAGCATTGATGTGATCTATCTGCTCAGGGGTGGTTTTTGCTTCGCGCAAAGCCTGCTTCATTGCCAGGGCCATACCTTGTCCTGAATCATCCGGTGCGGTGATGTGATAGGCATCTCCCGAAGCCCCGAATCCTGTGACTTCAGCATAGATGGTGGCTCCTCTTTCTCTGGCGCTTTCCAGGTCCTCAAGCAGAAGCAGTCCGCTGCCTTCACCGATGACAAAACCATCGCGGTCCCGGTCAAAGGGACGGCTGGCCTGTTGCGGAGAATCATTACTGGTGGACAGGGCCTTCATGGCACTGAATCCGGACACGGCCATAGGCGTGATAGTGGATTCGACACCGCCGGTAATCATGGCTCTGGCCCGGCCGAGCTTGATGTCTGAATAGGCGTAGCCGATGGCATGCAGGCCTGAAGCACAGGCTGAAGTCGTGACAAGATTGGGTCCCCTGGTTCCGGTCATTATGGATACCTGTCCGGCAGCCATATTGGCTATGAGCAGTGGAATATAAAAGGGCGAGACCCTTCTGGGTCCGGATTTCAGCAGTTTGGAATGGAACTCTTCAATGGTCTCCAGCCCCCCGAGCCCGCAGCCAAGGATAACTCCGCACAGATCCATGTCCATGTTTTCCGGGCTTATGCCCGAATCCTGAATCAGCATCCGGGAAGCAGCCACTGCCAGGTGGCAAAAACGGTCCATGCGTTTGGCTTCTTTCGGATGCATGTAAAGCACCGGATCAAAATCCTTGATCTCGGCGGCTATCTGGCTTGCGTATCCCGTGCAGTCGAACCTGGTCAAGCGGTCTACCCCGCTTTTTCCTTCAAGCAGGTTTTTCCAGCTTTCTTCCAGGTTATTGCCTATGGGGGTGACAGCAGACATCCCGGTAACAACAACTCTAGGCATAATTAAATTCCTGATTTTTAGCTATTTACCTTGCCGGAGGCCAGTCAAAGCTCCGGTAAATGAACGGCAGAAAAATATCCGCGAAAAGAGTTCTGCTTAACTGCCTCTTGCCGGCTGTTTTTTTCAGGCCCCGGCAGTCTTACTATTTATTGGCGTTTATATAATCTATGGCAGCTTGCACAGTAAGCAGTTCCTGAGCTTTCTCATCATCAATTTCTATGTCGAATTCTTCTTCCATGGCCATGATGAGCTCAGTCAGGTCCAGAGAATCCGCTCCCAGATCCTCAACAAATTTTGCTTCCGGCTTAACTTCGCTTTCTGAAATGCCAAGCTGTTCCATGACGATTTCCTTGACCTTTTGTTCTACAGACATTCTTTCTCTCCTTCAGATGTATTGGTTGTTTTGGCTTTAAAACGGAGCGCTGCTTTGAACACCTTTCCTGTGACCTCATATATTATGAATGCCTGAGTATCAAGCTTAGAAGGCACAGGCAAATTTTCTGATGCAGGCCGCAGCAACATAAGCTCCTGGATAACTACAACGCGCATCAGTTAAAAACTTAACGAGGCGCCCGGCCTGCTTTGTATCTTGTTCCTACATATACATGCCGCCGTTGACTCCCAGAACCTGGCCGGTAATGTATCCGGCTTCCTCAGAGGCCAGAAAGGCCACACAACCGGCAACGTCTTCGGGGCTGCCGAATCTTTTGAGCGGAATCATTTCCAGAAATTTCTCTTTTAGTTCTTCTGGAAGACCGGCGGTCATGTCCGTATCAATAAAACCCGGAGCCACGGCGTTGACGGTAATGTTTCTGGGAGCCAGTTCCTGCGCGGCCGTCCGGGTCAGCCCGATCAGTCCGGCTTTGGCCGCGGTATAGTTGGCCTGTCCGGCATTTCCGGTTTGAGCGGTAACCGAAGAAATATTGATTATCCTGCCGCTTCGGTTACGCATCATCAGTTTGGCAGCCTGCTGCAGACAATTAAAAGACCCGGAAAGATTGATGCTGATCACCTGATCCCATTGTTCAGACTTCATGCGTACCAGGAGTCCGTCCCGGGTAAGCCCTGCATTGTTGACAAGTACCTGCAGAAAGACCTTGTCTTTAACTTCGTTCTGGAAAAAGGAAGTCACCGCGTCTCGATCACCTATGTTCAGGGCGAAGGCTCTGGCCCGGCCGCCTTCTGCGG
>SLAE01000093.1 GCA_007127015.1 Desulfonatronospira sp.
CATCTGGTGGCCAAGGACATATTAAAGCCGCACGCCATATTCTGGCCGACAATGCTCATGTCCGCGGGAGTGGATCTTTACCGGGGCCTTAGAGTGCACGGATACTGGACCATCAATCAGGCGAAGATGTCCAAGAGCCTGGGCAATGTGGTCAAGCCCATGGATATGGTTGAGAAATACGGACTTGGTCCCTTCAGATATTTTCTGCTCCGGGAGATGCAGTTCGGTCTGGATGCCAGCTTTTCCGAAGAAGCTCTGGTCGGCAGACTCAATTCGGATCTGGCCAATGACCTGGGCAATCTGTGCAACCGGACCCTGGCCATGACCCACAAGTATCTGAATGGCCTGGTCCCTGAAAATGCTCAGCTTCTTGAGGAAGATCAGGAAGTCATAGACAGCGGTCTTTCAGCCCTAGAAGAATATCTGCGCCTCTTTGAAGACTTTCAGTTTTCCAAAGCCTTAGGGGTGTTGTGGGGCTTTATCAGCCGGTTGAACAAATATGTTGATTCCAGCGCTCCCTGGGCTCTTTACAAACAGCAGGATATGGACAGGCTGCGCGCGGTCATGCACACCCTTCTGCAGGGTCTGCGCAAAATCGCGCTGTTTCTGTGGCCGGTCATGCCCTCAAGTGCTGAGAGTCTGCTTACGCAGGTCGGGGATGAACTGGATCTGAGCAAAGTGGATCTGGATCAGGAGACAGCTTACTGGTCAGGTCTGCCTGCAGGCACCCTGGTAGCCAAAAAGTCCAACCTCTTTCCGCGCAGAGACCTTGTCCTTGAGCAGGAGTCATCTTTACAGACAGCAGCACAGCCCGCAAAGAGAGGCAGAAAACCTGCTGTCGAATTCGAGGATTTCCAGAAGCTTGATCTGGTCACAGGAAGAGTGCTGGAGGCGGAAAAAGTCAAGGGTGCGGACAGGCTGCTCAAGCTGAATGTGGATATCGGTGAACAAAGCCCCAGGCAGATAGTGGCCGGTCTGGCCGAATTCTTTGAGCCCGGGGATCTGAAGCAGCGCGAAGTGGTGGTTCTGGCCAACCTGGCTCCCAAAAAAATCCGCGGGGTCGAGTCTCACGGGATGATCCTGGCCGTAAGCGGAAAGGAAACAATGGCCCTTCTCAGCACTTCCTCGAAAACTCCCCCTGGAAGCCGGGTGAGCTGATCCTCACCCAGGAAATATTTCCAGCCCCTGACTATAAACCTTTGTTCCTGCGGTCCTGCCTCTGCCTGGCCTGATACATGAAAGTCCTGATTGCCAGTTCCCGGTTCGGCTGGATGGAGCCGTCGTAAGGGGTATCCAGAAAAGGTATTTTCTTTTCCAGGAGAATGGGCTTCAATATCGCTGAACAGATGGTGCTTGGCATGCAGGTGAAGGGAAAGACATTGACCACGCCGTCATAGTTCTCATGAACATATTCCATGGCTCCACCGATGCTTATTGCCGCTTCCGTGCCGATGTCGAAATTGAACAAACGGTCGTTGTCCAGCTGTTTTTCAAGGCTTGCGATGCGGTGATCCCCCTCGATGTCCAGGTGTCTGGTCGCGCTGGCATATGTCTGGTCCTGACGCCATAACTGGTATCTTATCTCGACCTGATAATCCATCCATTTTTTCGAAGCTTTGTAGAGCCTCCGGACATCTTTTTCCTTCCAGGCCCTGCGCCAGAGTCGCTTTGTCTCCCTTAAATTGGTGTAGGCCACAAAGTTGAACCATTCCCCAAGGGAAGCATCCACCACTTCACCTCCATGCTTTTCTATTTCCTTGATCAGGTACTGGTTCGACTGTGGATGGGTGCGCAGGTAGATCTCGCCGATTATCCCGATGCGGGGTCGTCTGGGCATGTCAGGATCCATCAGCCTGGAGGCCCTTATGACGATATCCTCAAGCAGGGAGTACAGGGCTTTGAAATTTCTGGTTTCACCCACCTGTTCAATCCTGTTCTGCATCTCCCTGAGGGCCTGATCCATGAAGGCGTCTGTTTCCCCGGGGTTTTTTTCATAAGGCCTGACCCTCCAGACCACCCTGTCCAGAACATCGGAGATTATGGTGGCCACGTAAGCAAGGCGCCGAAAAAGCCTTGATTTTTCCGCGGGCATGATCATGGAGGAAGAGTAACTGTCTGTCGCGGACAGATATGTAATGTTTACATCTTCGAACTCCGGAAACTTGTCCAGGACCAGGCGGTGCATCTTGTTGTACATTCCAAACCGGCACGGCCCGTCGGCTTCAGGCATGAAGTACACATAATCTTCCGGAGAAAAGTCATATCCCAGACGGTTTTTTTCCTCCTGCAGAAAGTGGAGGATATCTCCAAGAGTAACCTGGCAGGGAAAACATTCCTTTCCTGAGGTATACTCCTTGCCTAGGGCCAGACCGGTATAAGTGGGCATTACCCTGGCCGGAACCCCGTACGCCCTGAAACTGGAGGAGAGAAGCCTGGACCCGAAGGGGGACATGTCCGGTATAAGCAGGGTTTTGCCGGTGATATCGAATTGACCTACACTCTTGGTCAGCCTTTCCTGGAAAAAGTTTTGTTTTTGCATATTTTTAAGAGATGTGAATCTGGTTTATGATGTTTGCAATCCTTCTGAGACATGGTCTCATAGCGCCTGCGGGCGGCCCTCTTCAGGTCGGCTGACTACTGTCCCACGGCATGGTCCAGGCCTTTTCTGGTTTGACCGGCCTGATGTTTTTCCTTGAGGATGTTGTGCACCACATTTTTATAGGCCTCAATCCGGGTGATTGTTCCCGCCACCGCGCTGTGTTCGTCCAGCTCAAGAATCAGGGCCGGCTTGTCTTTAAGTATATGACCGAAGAAGTGTTCCAGAAAAGAGTCCGGTCCACAGGAAAAGTTGGTCAGATGGACACCGAACCAGTTGGGCCTGCGGGCGATCAGCTTTGTCGTACGCAGGATGCGTCCGCCAAGGCCCCAGTACATCCGTGGAAAATCCTTGAGGTCCTCCTGCTCGAAATCCACAAAATCCATGGGCAGAGCGGTGATGTCCAGCTTTGCCAGCTGGCGTCCTAGCCTCAGGTTCAGCCGTTCGTCGTAAAGATTGTAGGGTCTTCCGGTAACTATCCATACAGGAGCGGATGGATCAAGTCCGGAAAGGATTTCCCTGCCCTTGCGGCGCATTTCTTCCCTGAACTTCATCTGTCTGTCCCAGCCCAGGGCAGCAGCCCGGTGCATCTCGTCTTCTCTGATCTTAAAGGATGCCGGCAGAGACTGATAAAAATTCTGGGCTATGCTGCTTATCCCCTCTTTTAAAAACAGCGTGGGCCTGATAATTCTTGAGTCAGGAATCTTGAGCGCGGCCTTGGACATGTACTGCGAACTCTCAACCATGGGACAGAGCACTCCGCGTTCGCCGTCATGATCTGGAGTAGGTACGTTGATCGGATCAGGCAGAAACAGAAAGTCCGCATTGCTGCTAAGAAGGTGGTGCACATGGCCGTGAAAGACTTTCACCGGAAAGCAGGTTTCCGCGGTTACCGTCTCCACCCCGGAAAAGGCAATGGCCTGATTGGTTGGAGGGCTGAAGAGGACATTCATGCCCAGCTCAGCAAAGATATTGGCCCAGAGAATGCCCCATTCCAGGGAATGAAGGGCCAGGGGAATGCCGATTACCGGCTTGTCCGGACGGGTTTTTTCCATGTTTTCCTGACTCATCAGGGCTTCCTGAGGCAAAAAGTTGTTGAACAGTTCTTTGCGCAGCAGAAAGTAATTATCCCTGGTCCGGCCCTGGACCGTGGATGCTTCATAGCGTCCGCAGTCTCCGCCCCAGATGCTTTTGCGTCCACCGAAATTGTAGATCTTGAGTTTGCATTCGTTGTGGCAGTTTTTGTCCACCCGGCAGAAAGATTCTTTGAAACTGACCTCGATGCCTGCCAGGTCATCGAGATTGCGATCCTTTACTTTGATTTCACCTGAATCGAATTTTTCCTGCACTGCCAGGGCGGTACCGAAGGCGCCCATGACCTCGCGGTGTTTGGGCACGATTATCGGTTTTTTCAAAACCCTTTCGAACGCGGCAACAATACCCTTGTTCAGCGAGGGTCCGCCCAGAAACATTATCCTGTTGCCTATGGGCCTGTTCTCCACCACCCGGTGCAGGTAATTGCGCACGATGGCGTAGCACAGACCGGCGATCAGATCTTTGCGCCCTGCTCCTTTCAAAGAATAGCCCACCAGATCCGATTCCATAAACACCGTGCATCTTTCAGCCAGATTGACCGGGCTTTCAGCGGACAGAGCGATATCCTGGAACTGACCGACAATGTTGATGTTCATCTTGCTGGCCAGTTCGTGCAGAAAACTGCCTGTACCAGCGGCGCAGATCTTGTTCATGACGAAATCCACGGGGTGGGAATCATGGATGGAGATGTACTTGGAATCCTGGCCGCCAATTTCAAAGATGGTGTCAATATTGCTGTTGACCTTGACGGCTCCCCGGGCATGAGCGGTAATTTCATCGATTATCAGGTCGGCGTCGATAAAATCGCCGACAACATTACGTCCCGATCCGGTTGTGCCCACGGCCATCAAGTCAATTTTCCGGCCGGCTTCACGGACCAGATGCGTAAGCAGTTCCTGAGCGACTTCAATGGGCTTGCCCTTGGTAGCCACATACCGCTTGTGAATTATCCTGCCCTGGTCGTCGATCAGGCAGTATTTGGTGGAAGTGGAGCCGATGTCTATACCCAGAAAGGCCCTGGTTTTGCTTTTTCCTCCCGCGGGCAGGGGCTTCAGGCTGTTGTCCGGGTCGAAGCGGGACAGATTGAGATGTAAAGGCTCAGCCCTGGGAAAATCATAATCAGAAGTAGTTGTGGACTGTTCCAGCCGATTCAGGTCTATGCTGTTTCTGAGATTCATTTTTTTTGACTGCAGAGCGGCGCCCAGGGCACCAAGAGAAGTGTGGTAAGCGGGAACCTGCAGACCGGGAAAGTGCTGCCTGAAGGCCCTGACCAGCAGTTCGTTTTCAGCCATGCCCCCGATAAAGGCGATAGGTTCATGCAGTTTGCGGTTGGAGACTATGGTGCTCAGATAATTGGCTGCAGTGC
>SLAE01000028.1 GCA_007127015.1 Desulfonatronospira sp.
ATAGAGATTGATTCGAGGAAAATGATAAACAGCATGTCGGGAAGTGGCGCAGCCTGGTAGCGCACCTGCCTTGGGAGCAGGGGGCCGCTGGTTCAAATCCAGTCTTCCCGACCATAAATTTTAAAGGGTTACTGGTATTTCCAGCAACCCTTTTTCTTTTGGCTATCACTTTGACTACCAAATCTAAAAAATAAAACATGATGGGTACACCACCTGCTGGATTTGAGCTGCCTGTAGCCAGGAGTGGGTGAGTGGTCTTGATGAGATTTGAGCTTTTCATTCAGCGGTGTATAAAATGCGATTCACATCCGACCTCCCTCCGGAGCCGTTTCCTGCTCCGCCTCCGGCTCGTAAGACTTGAGCCTGCGGGTCGGCTTCCGGCTCGTAGAGCCTACGGCTCGGAGAGAGAGAGTAGGGCATACAGGCCGGAGGGTTGGATCCTATGGGGCGGAGGCTGACCGCTGACGTCCGAAATTTTTGACTTGACAATGCCATTTATACCTGTAATTTGGAGTTATGTACTCCAGAATACTGCAAGTCCCCAGGCAAAAAAGCTTCTTTCTGTTCGGTCCCAGGGGAACAGGCAAATCCACCTGGGTCAGGGCCATGTATCCTGATGCCGTCTATGTCGATCTGCTTGACTCCAGATACTATACTTCACTGCTCGCAGCTCCCCATCGCCTGACTGAATTAATTCCCCCGGGCTTTGACCGATGGGTGGTCATAGATGAGGTACAGCGCGTGCCGGAACTATTGAACACCGTACATCAACTGGTGGAAAACCAGGGTCTGAAGTTCATCCTGACAGGTTCCAGCGCTCGGAAGCTGCGCTCTAAGGGGGTAAATCTTCTGGCCGGGCGTGCCTTGACCAGGTCCATGCACCCCCTCACTGCCGTTGAACTTGGTCCTGATTTTTCCCTGGATCAAGCCTTGATCCGTGGACATCTGCCGGCTGCCTGCACCGAACAGGACCCGGTCGACTATCTGTCCGCGTATGTACATACCTACATTCGTGAAGAGGTCCAGCAGGAAGGCCTGGTCCGAAACCTTCAGGCCTTTGCCCGCTTCCTTGAAGCTGCCAGCCATTCCCAGGCCGCGGTGCTGAATATTTCCCAGGCAGCCAGGGAGTGCGAGATCAACCGCAAGGTTGTTGAAGGATATTTCCATATCCTGGAAGACCTTCTGCTTGCCTGGCGTCTTCCGGTGTTCACCCGGAAAAGCAGGCGGCGAATGACCGCTCACCCCAAATTTTTCTTCTTTGATGCAGGTGTGTTCCGCACGCTGCGACCCAAGGGACCCCTTGACCGGCCCGAGGAGATTGACGGCGCTGCCCTGGAAACCCTGGTGTTTCAGGAGATCAGGGCGATTAACGACAACATGGGGCTGGGATATGAGCTTTATTACTGGAGAACAGCTGAAAATCAGGAAGTCGATTTCGTGCTCTACGGAGAAAAGGGTCTCGTAGCGATAGAAGTCAAGCGGGCAGGCTTCATCAGAGGCAGGGACATCAGCGGACTGAAGGCCTTTGTCCGGGATTATCCAATGGCCAGAGCCTATGTATTCTATGGCGGACCGGATCGCCGCTACCTGCAGGGCATTGAGTTGATCCCCCTTGACCAGGCCCTGCCAGAGCTGTCCGCTCTGCTGCACAAATTTTGAAGGATAGAGGAACAGCCTTAAATAAAGCAGGTTTAGCGGACAGGCTCACAGCCAATCAGCTGAAGGATCTATAATTGTCTTTAAAAAAGATGATTTGACAGAGGGCACAGCTCTTCCCGGCTCCGACGTACATTTCGAAACATGTAAGCCTTTTGACAAAGCGTCTGCATACTCTTACAACCTGGTAAGGAAACAGCAGGAGGACCAGATGTAGGCAACTTTAACCAGTAAGGGCCAGATTACCTTGCCCAAGGCTCTGCGGGAGAAGCTTAAACTTTCCGCAGGGGACAGAGTGGAGTTTATTATCGATGATGAGCTAAGTGCGCGTCTTGTGGTCAAACATGTTCCGGTAACCGGACTCAAGGGCATGCTTCCCCGGCCTTCAAAACCGGTTTCTCTTGAAGAAATGGACAGAGCAATCCGGGAGCGAGTCAGGGAATCATGATCGGCCTTGATACGAACGTGCTCATACGATATCTGACCCAGGATGATCCGGATCCGGCTGAAAGGGCCGGCCGGATTATTGAAACCCACTGTACAAGAGATGAACCATGTCTTGTAAGCCTTGTCGTGCTTTGCGAACTGGTCTGGGTGCTGCGCGGCGCTTACGGATATGAAAAAAAACAGGTTATAAAAGTTCTGGAACAGTTACTGGCAACCAGCGAACTGAGTATAGAAGCGGAATATACAGCAAGATCGTCACTTGCAGCTTATCGCAGAGGAACAGCTGACTTTGCTGATTATGTTATCGTCTTCTCCAGCCGCGCCAGAGGGGGCGAGATAACCTACAGTTTTGACCCTAAGCTCGCGGGACATGATTATGTACATATACCTTAACCTTGATTAATTAGCGATAACAAATCGGGAGAAAACCTTGAAAGAGTCACTAGTCAACAAACTTTCTGACCGCACAGCCCTGATCGCCATAATCGGCCTCGGTTATGTGGGCCTGCCCCTGGCCCTTCGATACCTGGAAGTAGGCTACAGAGTCCTGGGGCTGGATTCGGACCAGAGCAAGGTGGATCAGCTCATGTCCGGGCAAAGCTACATCAAACACATTCCGTCCGGGCCTGTCCGGGATTATGTTCAGCAGGGCCGGTTCAGGGCTGAGATCGACTTTTCCGCAGTCAATGATGCGGACGCGTTGATCCTTTGCGTGCCCACTCCTCTTGACGATCACCGCGAGCCGGATCTTTCCTATGTAATTGCCAGCATTGAAGAAGTCCTTCCCTTTCTTCGGCCGGGTCAGATAGTCTCTCTTGAATCGACCACATACCCGGGCACGACTGATGAAGAACTCATGCCCAGGATAGAAAGTGCAGGATTTAAAGTGGGTAAGGATATCTTTCTGGTTTATTCTCCGGAGCGCGAAGATCCCGGAAACCAGAACTTCAACACCAGAAACATTCCCAGGGTCTGCGGAGGGACAACCCCGGCCTGCCTGGAAGCGGGCAAGGCCCTGTACGGCCAGGTCATAGACCAGGTGATTCCGGTCTCATCCACCCGGACCGCGGAAGCGGTCAAGCTCATGGAAAACATCTTCAGAAGCGTGAACATCGCTCTGGTCAATGAAATGAAGACGGCATTCATGCCCATGGACATCGATATATTTGAAGTCATCCGGGCCGCTTCGACCAAGCCTTTCGGCTATATGCCCTTTTATCCCGGCCCCGGACTCGGCGGACACTGTATACCCATTGATCCTTTCTACCTGACCTGGAAGGCGCGCGAATACGATGTGGCTACGCGCTTTATCGAACTGGCCGGGGAAATCAACACTTCCATGCCTTATTTCGTGGTCCAGCGGGCCGCGGAAGTGCTCAATGAACAGGGCAAGCCGCTGAAAGATTCGCGCGTACTGTTGCTGGGACTGAGCTATAAGCCTGAAGTGGACGATGACCGGGAGTCACCGAGCTACAGGATAATGGAGCTTCTGGAAAAAAAGGGCGCTCTGACCCATTACCACGACCCCTTTATTCCGGAGATCAGACCTTCCAGAAAGTATTCTTTCTTCGCCGGGAGAAAATCCAGTCCTCTGCAGAACGACGGATACGACCTGTACATCCTGTGTACCGCCCATAATGAATATAAAGCTGTTGATCCGGCAAAACTCAACGGTCCCATACTGGATACCAGGGGGATCTTCCCGGATAATCCGGGGAAGGTGTACAAGGCCTAAATGTAAGCAATGCTGGGATGCACGAATCGCGCTTGACCTGAAACGTGCAGGAGCTGCCTGTCAATGTATACCGGCTGGCTGA
This sequence comes from Desulfonatronospira sp., assembly GCA_007127015.1. Classification (GTDB taxonomy): domain Bacteria; phylum Desulfobacterota; class Desulfovibrionia; order Desulfovibrionales; family Desulfonatronovibrionaceae; genus Desulfonatronospira. Next base: position 3,921 of record SLAE01000028.1, read on the forward strand.
TAGAAGCCCTGAGAAAAGGCAGCCTGAGCCGGGATGAGATCTGGACAACTGCACGTTTTTGCCTTGACCCCGGTGAAATAGAAGAAGTTTCACTGGGCAGGCCCGAAACGTGCAAAAAGTGGGATATGATTGCACGAATCGCGCTTGGCCCGAAACGTGCAATAAGTTGGTTTTAGAAATTGAAAACTTGCAGTGTAACAGGCAGGATGATGGGATGGCGGAGCCGGTGAGTACAGCCTGGCCCTGTTCCCTGGCCGGGATGAAGGGTTCATTAACCGCATCTTGAAGATCATGTTTTTGCGGAATGCTGTGCTGCAGTCCTTTCTCATGTTGGCCACCATCTTTACCGTACTGGGCACCAACACCTCGCACGCACGAGGAGAATGTTAGACCAACGCCTTGAAAATATGAACAGAAGAAGATTACTCAAAAAGATTCTTGGAGGGTCTAGAAATATTAGATTTCCGATATGGTCAATCTGGTCCAAGGCTTCGGTTTTCGGCTTTCCAGAGTAGAAGGAAGTCATCATATTTTCGCTCATCCAGAAATCTCTGAGCTTGTCAATCTTCAGGAGGTCAAGGGAGAAGCCAAGCCTTACCAGGTACGACAGTTTGTCAAGTTGGTTGAAAAGCACAACCTGAAACTGGAGGATAAGTGATGTCAGATTATCATATTAATATTTTCTACTCAGATGAGGATCATGGTTATATAGCAGATATTCCTGACTTGGAAGCGTGTTCTGCATTCGGGGAAACACCTGAAGATGCATTGCGTGAAGCCTTAATGGCCAAAAAATTGTGGTTGGAGGCAGCGCTTGCGGAAGGAAAACCTGTTCCCTCGCCAAAATATCGTCCTGCAATATACGAAGTTGCCTGATAACTCGATATCGTGAGCAGTTTAAAGAACGCGTCCGGCCCGGAGTGCACTAATCGCGCTTGACGCGAAACGTGCAATTTCATAACTGGTTCCATATGGATTTAGACGGACAGAGGATCACAGGCAGGGAGCAGAGGCTGTTCCGGGCCAGGTACAAGATCGATACACCTGGTCTCGTTTCACATATCACCCAGCGGGCAGCTGGAAAAGAGCCTCTGTTTCTGCAGGATGAGGATTACCTGACCATGCTCG
>SLAE01000081.1 GCA_007127015.1 Desulfonatronospira sp.
CAGATCAGAGTGCACCTGGCCCATGCGGGACATCCGATTATTGGAGATGCGGTTTACAGAGGCAGGAACTGGAACTATTTTGAATGGAAGGGGAAGCTGCTGTCCCGCCTGGCCAAGAGGCAGCTGCTGCATTCCTGTTATTTGAGCTTTAAACATCCGCAAAGCCGCGCAAGACTTGAATTCAAACAGCCCGGGCCTGGAGATATTGCCAGGTCTTTGCTCTGGCTTGGCCGCAGCTGTAAAAAAGTGGTGATCACCGGTTCTCCGGGAAGCGGCAAAACCACTGTGCTCAAGTATTTCGAAGCTGCCGGTTGCCCGGTGTTCAGCGCGGATAAGTGTGTAAATTGCCTGTATATGCCGGGAAACGACGGATGGCTGATGCTGCGAAAACGTTTCGGAGCCCGGTTCATCCAGGATGAGACTCAGGCGGTGGACAAGGGACTTCTGCTTGAGGCTATGACAAAGGACAGTTCCATCAGTGCGGAGGTTGTCCATCTGATTCATCCCCTGGTGGGCCGTGCCCTGGAGGAGTTCTGGGACAAACACCAGAACAGGCGTCTGGCAATGGCTGAAGTGCCTCTCTGGTTCGAATCCGACCTGAAAGATGAACAAATTATTTCTGTTGGCGTATTCTGCCCGGATTTTTTGCGCCGGGAAAGAACTGCCAGGGACAGGAGCTGGGAGGAGCATATATTCTCCAGACTTGACAAAATGCAGCTGAGCCAAAAGGAAAAACTCAAAAGATGCTCACTCGTGCTGGACAACAGCCAGGGGCTTTATAACTTTAATTCAAGAGTTGCCGGACTGAACAGGGTCCTGCGTGAATTGCGCAGAAATAAGCAGCGCAGGAGCTGGAAACATATCAACAAGATGATCTCAGGGCCATGATACCTTTAAAAGACAGTATTCCCAACGTGCACAGGCCGTATACGGTCTGGTGCCTCATCGGGATCAATGCCCTGGTCTTCATATACACCCTCAGTCTGGATCTGGAGCAGCTGGTAAGATTTTTCCATCTCTTCGGGGTGGTGCCTGCAAGATTCACCAATCCTGAATGGGCGGCCTGGATGAATTATCCCGAGCACGGCTGGTATGCGATTGTCTCACACATGTTTGTTCATGGCGGATTCGGCCATTTTGTGATCAACAGCTGGATAATGCTCATATTTGCCGATAATATCGAAGACGTCATGGGTCCGGTTAAATTCCTGCTTTTTTACTTTGCCTGTGGAGTAGTGGCCCTTTTTGCGCACATGATTTTCAATCTGGATTCCACTGTGCCTGTAGTAGGAGCATCAGGCGCAATTGCCGGGATAATGGGTGCTTATTTTCTTCTTTATCCTCATTCCAGAGTGGTCACATTCATCCCTCTTTTTTTTATCATTGAGATACCAGCAGTTGTTTTTCTGGGTATCTGGTTTTTGATCCAGATTATCTCAGGCATCTGGGCCGACATTTACGGCGCTGGAAGCGGGGTCGCCTGGTGGGCTCATGCCGGAGGGTTTTTGGCCGGCATGGCTTTGCTGCCGCTTTTCAAGGATAAAAAGAGGTGCTATTATTGCTATCAAAGAAGAAAGAAGAACGACTGAGTCTTTACTGCAGTATTTTTAGCACAGTCAAGGAGTAGCCATGCTCACAATAGAAGATCTATACGTCAAAGTCGGTGGAAAAGAAATTTTAAAAGGAATAAACCTGCATATCGATGAAGGGGAGAATTATATCCTCTTCGGTCCGAACGGATCGGGCAAGACCACGCTGCTCATGACCCTGATGGGGTTTGATGGTTATGACGTCGTCCAGGGAAGAATAATATTTAAAGGTGAGGACATCACTCATATACCTCCATTTGAGCGGGCAAGACTTGGTATCGGCATGTCCTTTCAGCGTCCTCCGACCATCCAGGGCCTGAAGACCAGGGATATGGTCCGGCTGTGTGCGGGAGACAAAGAAGTAGATGTTGATCAGCTGGCTCAAGAGGTGAATTTTACCGGTCTGCTGGAACGAGACATCAATGCGGGTTTCTCCGGGGGCGAGATTAAAAGATCCGAGCTTCTGCAGCTAATGGCACAGAGACCCAGTCTTGTACTTTTTGATGAACCTGAATCAGGAGTCGACCTGGAGAACATGTCTTTGATCGGGCGCATTACCAGATCCATACTGGACGGCCCTCTGGAGCCAAGAAACGGAGTTTCCATGAAGGAACTCAAATCCATACATCAGATTTCAGGACTGATCATCACCCATACCGGATATATTCTTGACTATATTAACGCTGATCGCGGAACTGTTCTCTATGAGGGCGTCTTGTGCTGCATAGCCAGGCCCAGGGATATTCTGGAACATATCAGTAAGTACGGGTACAAGGAGTGTGTTAGATGTCTCAGTTAAAAGAAAGCGGAAAGAAGCGGGTTGATCTGGGCAAATACAGCTTTGATAACGGAGAACAGCCCGGAATAAAAGACCTGCGTCAGTTGAGCGAGGAAGACCGCAGGCAGCTGACCATGGCCGGCATGGATATTTCAGAAACTCAACGCAGCGGTTCCTATCTGCACGTCAATCACTCCAAGGTACACTGCAAAGCAACACAGAAGGGCGTTGAAGTCCTGGACATAAAGGAAGCCCTGGACAAGTACGACGGACTTCCGGAATATTACTGGCAGGCCGTGGACAAGGATAAGGATGAATTTACCAGGGCTGCCGCGGAAAAAATTCATGGCGGATACTTCATCCGCACCAGCAAAGGTGCCAAAATCAAGCATCCGGTTCAGTCATGTCTGTTTATCAAAGGTGAAAATGTCGGCCAGAATGTGCACAACATCATCATTGTGGAGGAAGATTCCGAGCTGCACGTTATTACCGGCTGCACCACCTCATCCAATGTCGTCTCCGCACTGCATCTGGGTATTTCCGAATTCTACATCAAGAAGGGCGGGAGCCTGACTTTCACCATGGTCCATAACTGGGGCAGGGAAATAATGGTCCGGCCCAGGACAGTGTGCATAGTTGAAGAGGACGGAGTTTTCGTCAACAATTACGTCATGATGATGCCGGTAAGCTCCCTGCAGTCTTACCCTGCCGTTTTTCTAAACGGCAGAGGGGCAACCGGCAGATTCCATTCTATTCTGGTGGCTCCGGAAGGCTCGCATATCGATTCCGGAAACAAGATCGTGCTTAATGCACCGGATACCAGGGGGGAAATAATTGCCCGGACCATCACAACCGGAGGTACCATCATCGCTCCCGCGCTCATAGAAGGCAATGCCGTTCCGGCCAAGGGGCATCTGGAGTGTAAGGGCCTGATCCTGTCCAAAGGAATTATTCACGCCATACCCGAACTCAAAGGTACGGTATCCGGTGTGGAGCTATCTCATGAGGCGGCGGTAGGAAAAATCGCCCAGCAGGAGATCGAGTATCTCATGGCCAGGGGGCTGGATGAGGAACAGGCCACCTCCACTATTGTCCGCGGCTTCATGAATGTGGACATCATGGGCCTGCCCCCCGAACTCAAGGCCAGCATCGACAAGACCATTGAAGAAACTGAAAAAGATATGTTCTAAGGTCTCTACCTGGTGTCGTAGGCTGGTTTCTTTTTAGCGTGCCGCCGGATCTGCCTGGTTTCTTCTGTTTCCTCCACGTCTTCATCCTCTTCAGGCAGTGCCGGCCTGAGGTGCAGAAGAATTGAGCTGGCCACGAATATGGAGGAATAGGTTCCGACCAGTACTCCTACCAGCAGGGCAAAGGCGAAATCATGGATGATGCCGCCGCCAAGAATCAGCAATGACAGGATCACCATCAACGTGGTTCCGGAAGTAACCAGCGTCCGGCCCAGAGTCTGATTCAGACTGGTGTTGATGATCTGGGTAAGTGAAGTGCTGATCTTTTTGCGCATGTTTTCCCGGATGCGGTCAAAGATGACGATGGTATCGTTCAGGGAATATCCGATGATGGTCAGCAGTGCGGCAACGATGCTCAGATCGAATTCCTTGTTCAACAGGGAAAAAATACCCACCGTGATCAGTACGTCATGGATCAGAGCCAGAACCGCGCCCAGCGCAAAGCTGAGCCGCAGGTACCAGGTAAAGAGAATCGCGATAAGCAGAGCGGCCAGAATTAAAAATACCAGAGGCACGGCAACGATCTGAAGCAGGTAAACTCCCAGGGCCAGGCCCGCGGCCATGAATCCGGCAATGAACCATTTCTGCTCGAATCGCCCGGAAATGTATATGGAGATGAGCAGAACAGCAAAAAATAAGGCCTGCAGGGCATTTTCCCTCAGTTCCGCTCCCACTCTGGGCCCAACCATTTCCAGACGTTGAAAGGAAAAATCTCCCTGCTCGAACTGTTCCAGAAGAGCGTTCTGCACGGCTACCCGCACATCGCTTGGAGTCATTCCGTCTGCTGAAGTCCGCAGCAGATATTCGTTGGCTCCGAAGTTTTGAATCGTCAGTCCGGGCAGTCCGGCAGGCTGGACGATGTTCTGCAGTTCGGAGATGTCCACTTCGGGCTCAAACTGGACCTGGAGGACAACTCCTCCGGCAAAGTCGATGCCCAGCCTGGGCCCTCCCTTGACCACCAGGGACAAAAGGCCCGCAAGCAGAAGTATCATGGATAAAATCAAGGCCAGCCGCCGTTTGCCCATGAAGTCATAGTTGGTGTTTGGTCTGATTATCTGAAAACCCATGTGTTTTTGTCCTCAGCCTTTTAGATCTTAAATGCTCAAAGCTGTTTTTGGTTTGCGGTAAGTGACCCACAATTCAAAAAGCACTCTGGAGACGAAGATAGCCGTAAACATTGATGCCAGCACTCCCAGGGAGAGAGTGACCGCAAATCCCCTGACCGCACCGCTGCCGAACTGGTAAAGAATCAGTGCCGCCAGCAGGGTGGTGATGTTCGCGTCCAGTATGGTTAATGTGGCCCGGTTGTAGCCTTCCTTGACCGCCGCCCTGGGAGAAAGTCCCCGGCGCAGTTCCTCCCGGATGCGTTCAAAAATGAGCACGTTGGCATCAACAGCTA
>SLAE01000149.1 GCA_007127015.1 Desulfonatronospira sp.
GCTCCGGGATGCGCTTCCTTGTAGACTCTTAAACCATCTATCTCGCCCAGGTATTCTCCGGTCAATTGATCAAAAATATTATATGTTTGACCTGAGCCCCTTAAATCCACCTCCATGTGCGGATAACTGCTTTTTGGAAAATAACAGCTCCCATCCGCAGCACTGAAAACCAGACCTTCTCTTTCCAGTGACTGCATACACTTTCCGGCTTCCACATCGAGCATCTCTTCCCGCATACCCACTGGCAACTCTGCCGAGGCGCAAACAAGATGCCTGCGCATGATCTCTGGATTGTCAGGATTGATTACGGCGTTCTCCGGTTTTAAGCGGAAGAAATCCTGGGGATTGCGAAGGAAGTATTGATCAAGAGCATCTTCGTGACCAATGAGAATAACCGCGCTGTTCCGCCCGCTTCGGCCTACCCGGCCCCCGCGTTGCATTGTGGCCATGATGGAACCCGGATAACCCACCAGGAGGCACAGATCAAGGTGTCCGATATCAATGCCCAGCTCCAGAGCGCTGGTGGACACCACGGCCAGTAGCTTTCCGGAAGCGAGCTTGTGTTCGATTTCCCGGCGCTGTTCGGGCAAAAATCCAGCCCGGTAAGAACTTATATACGGCTTGAACTCTCCGGAACTCTGAGCAGCCCACATTGCTATCAGTTCCGTCATCTTCCTGGACTGTGTATAAACTATAGTCCTCAGGCCCAGCTCCAGTGCATTCTTAAGCAGTCTGATCGCGGTCCCTGCGGCTCCACCCAGCCCTGGATCAAGAAGCAGGAAGTGCTTTCTGCCTGTTGGGGCGCCTCCTTCGTCTATTACTGCGGGACTAAGGCCTGTAAGTGCCGTGCAGAGCCTGTCCGGATTGCCGATAGTCGCCGAGCTGAAAATAAAGTTCGGCTCCTGTCTTGAATAATAACTGCAGATACGTCTTAACCTTCTGAACACCCAGGCCATGTTGGACCCCATGACCCCTCTGTAGGTGTGCACCTCGTCGACAATAATGTATCTTAGTCTGGAGAAGAATTTCTTCCAGCGGCGGTGATGTGGCAACAGGGACCTGTGCAGCATATCCGGATTGGTCAGCAGAATATGGGGAGGATTGGCGCGAATCTCAGCTCTTATCTGAGGATCAGTGTCCCCGTCATATACGGCGCATTTAAGACTGACCTCATTTTTAAGCAGTGAACCCAGCTGCTCAAGGTTAAAAAGCTGGTCCCTGGTCAGAGCTTTTAGCGGAAACAGGTAAAGAGCCCTGGTGGAAGGATCGAGCAGAATCGATTCAAGGACAGGCAGGTTGTATATGAGCGATTTACCACTGGCTGTCGGAGTTGCGGCAACAACGCACCTGCCTGAACGAATCAGATCAACAGCCCTGGCCTGATGGGTGTAAAGTCTGCTTACTCCAATCCGGCTCAACGCCCTGGAAACAGGTTCGGACAAGCCGGAAATTTCCGCGTAATCACCATTCTTTGACGAAAACAGTTTTTCGGCTGCAACCTTAATGCCTTGCAGATCATTGCTGCCCAGCCGGCGCAAAAATAAATCCACCGGGTCCATTTACGGCCCCTCTATACTCATTTGGCCTGAATATTATATTTCTTCAGCTTATACTGAAGCAGACTCTTGGAAATGTTCAACAGCTCCGCAGCCTTGACCTGGACGAAATTTGCCTTTACCAGCGCCCTTCTGATTAAAGCAGCTTCAATCTTTTCCAGAGTGCCTGCAAGCTCAAGTTCCGTGGGCAACAGATCCACGGCACTCTTGAACTGAGCTTCCTCATCCTTGATTTCACTCGGAAGATCTTCCACTCCGATTTCATTCTTGGATGCCAGAATCAGGCACCTCTCCACGACATTTTCCAGTTGACGGACATTGCCCGGCCATTCATAAGCAGAAAGATACTCAAGTGCGTCAGGCGCGAACTTCTTCTGTTCGTAATTGTTTTCGGAAGAAAACTTCTGCAGGAAATGGGCAACCAGCAGGGGAATATCCTCGCGCCTCTCGCGAAGCGGAGGAAGGTGAATATCGACCACATTCAGCCGGTAGTAAAGATCTTCGCGAAACCGTCCCTCATCTACTTCCTGTTTGAGATTCTTGTTAGTGGCGGCGACCAGGCGGATATCGGCATGTACGGTTTTTGAACCGCCAACCCGCTCAAATGATTTTTCCTGAAGAACACGCAGAAGCTTGATTTGAAGTTCCAGAGACATCTCCCCCACTTCGTCAAGAAAAAGGGTCCCACTGTGAGCCATTTCAAAACGTCCCTTTTTCATGGCCATGGCTCCGGTAAATGAGCCTTTTTCATGTCCGAACAGTTCGCTCTCCAGAACCCCGGGACTCAGGGACATACAGTTTATGGAAACAAAAGGTTCGTCTTTTCGCGGCGAAGCATAGTGAATGGCCTTGGCTATAAGTTCTTTCCCGGTTCCGGATTCTCCGGAGATAAGCACAGTAGATTTTTGAGGGGCCACCTTGGCCACGATCTGCAGAACTTCGCGCACGGCCCTGCTGCGGCCTATCAGTCTGTGCGGACCATATAGTTCGGCCAGGGATTGTGTCAGAAATCTTTTTTCCTGTTCGGCCCTGGATAGAAGAGCTGCCTTGCGTACGGAAAGCATAAGCTCGTCGTTGGAAAACGGTTTGGAAATATAGTCGAAGGCCCCGCAGCGCATGGCTTCAACAGCTCCGTCGATACTGCCGTAAGCGGTCATTATCAGTACCGGAATGTGCGGGTGCTGCTTCTGTATATGCTCAAGAACCTGCTGACCGCTGATACGGGGCATTTTCATATCCGTAATGACCACGTCGACTTCTGATTCCTCCAGATAATCAAGGGCCATCTCCGGATCAAACAGGGCGGTGACTGTATAGCCCTCTTCCTCGAGAAGTGTTTCAAGAATCAGCAGATAGTTCTTCTCATCATCTATGACTAGAATATGACTGTTCATTTATAACCGGTTCCGTGATTTATTGATCTGCAATTCTGTGTACAGCCGCCTTTTCAGGTCCTGGACCGGTGCCTCAACCAGAACATGATAAGCTTCTGTCACCACTGTCTTGATCAATAAAACTTACTCCATGTTCATTGGATTGAATCTGATCTCCACACGCGCGCCCCCGCCCTGGGCATTGGACAGATGCATTTCAGCACCGTGGTTTTTCAGAATACCGGAAACAATAGCCAGCCCGAGTCCTGTGCCTGTATCCTTGGTGGTGTAAAAGGGCTCTGTATATCGATCAATCATGGACGACTCGAATCCTGAGCCGGAATCTTCAACAACTACAACAGGCACTTTATCCCTGATAAGGATATCCACCCGTATATAGCCTCCGGATGGCGCAGACTGTATAGCGTTTATCAATATATTATAAAAGGCCCTGTAGAGCAAGTCTTTATCTCCTGAGACCTTCATGTGCGAGGGAAAAGACTTGTTTAGAACAAGTCCCTGCTTCTCAATTTCCGTCTTCAAAAAAGAAATGACCTCTTCCCAGACACTGACCAGATCGACTTCTTCCAGCTTTGGCCGCTTGGGTCTTGCGTAGTCGAGGAAGTCGTTGACGGTTTGACTGAGCCTCTTTGACTCGTCAAATATGGCCTGCAGGAGACGCGCACTTGCTGAACCTTCCTTTTTTGCTCTATTGTGCAGAATTTCGCTGCTGCTGCGAATAATACCCAGCGGATTTCGAATCTCATGAGCGATACTTGCAACCACTCTGCCCATACTTGCAAGCTTTTCGTTCTGGTGCAGTTCTTTTTCCAGCTTTTCTTTCTCCCTGATTCTCTGCACCAGCATCTTGTCCGTACGCAAAATTATCATGTACAACAGAAGAAAAAGAATCAGCGAAAACGTAAAAGAACCGATCAGGATCATCCATTGAAAACGTACCACTGCCTGATAATCAGCCGTAATATCCTGTGTGAATTCAAGTATCCCCATAATATTATCGTCTTTAATTCCCAGAGTCCTTTCAGCTCTTAAGGGATAGACGGTTCGCAGAACTATTGAATCCGGTTCCAGAGAGAAGCTGAACATGGCCTGCCAGTTGGTAATGTTTTTCTGCAGTTTAAAACTGTGCATACCTTGATCAAATGCGTTTTTTATGCTTCTATCGGCCAGATCATCCCTGCCTACAAGATTCTCGCTGGTGGAATAAGAGATCATCCCCTGATGATCATAAATACTCACATCAAGGACATAAAAACTGTGGATGGTGGATCGGATCACCTGTTCCAACCGTTCGTATTGAGCTCTCTGGCGCAGCTCTATGCGCCCAAAACCCAGGACAGTGGGCAGAGTGAAGCGTTGATAAATCTGGTGGTTGAGGTTTTCCGCCAGCAGCAGCGCGAATTCATGGTTTTTGTTCAGAATGGTTTCACGGGCATAATTTGCGATGAACGCGGAAAGAGCCAAAGTGGAAGCCAGGATCACAACAAGTGAACTCCAGGACAAAAACTTGACAAATGGAAATGGTTTGGCTGGATCAAAACGAAACAAGGGCTTAAGCAAGCTGAAACTCCCGCCCTGGACAACCGCGCAGGTAGATCTTGCAGGCTGATATGTTGACTTGATCCTGATAAAGCAAAGTTTTTGAAAAAGAAAAAGCCATAATTATTGATTTGTGCAGACCCAAAGGCATATTTATTATTTTTACTCGAAACCTTTTTACCGAATTCGACAAATATTTGCCACTAAAAATTTACTTAATGCTATTCAGCGCTGAAAAGGATCGTACAACCAGAGACATCTGTAAAAAAAGGCTCCTTGATCCTTAATCCTGACTCCTGATTCCTGACTCCTTATTCCTGACTCCTGACTCCTGATTCCTGATTCCTGAAACGCCTATAATCTGGCAAGAAAATTCCCTATCCTGGATAAACAGTCAATGAGTACATCTTCCTGAAGCGCGTAGGAAATGCGGACGCAGCGATCATCGCCAAAAGCCTCCCCCGGAACCAGGGCGATTTTTTCTTCTTCAAGAACAGCTTGGCACAACTTGGTGGAAC
>SLAE01000198.1 GCA_007127015.1 Desulfonatronospira sp.
GAGCCGTCCACCCGGACCAAGACATCCTTTGACATCGCCGCTAAACGCCTGTCAGCCGACAGCTTCTCTTTAGGCTCCACAGGCTCAAGCCTGAGCAAGGGTGAAAGCCTCAAAGATACCGTGCTTACCCTGCAGGCCATGAACCCTGATGGAGTGGTGCTGAGACACAGTTTAAGCGGAGCGGCCGAGTTCATCGCCGGGCAGCTGCAAAGATGCAGCGTGTTCAACGCGGGAGACGGGTGGCACGCCCATCCTACCCAGGCTCTCCTGGATGCCTTCACATTGCACCAGTGCTGGGACAGTTTCCGGAACAAGAAGATTCTCATTCTTGGAGATATTGCCCACAGCCGGGTAGCCCGCTCAGATATTCAAATATTTTCCAAGCTTGGCTGTTCTTTGCGCATCTGTGCCCCGCGCACTCTGCTTCCTGCAGGAATAAAATACTGGCCGGTAGAGGTATATTCAGTTCTTTCTGAAGCCTGTGGCGGCGTCGACGCCATCATCAGCCTGCGCCTGCAGCTTGAACGCCAGAAATCAGGCCTGCTGCCTGATCTGCGTGAATACGCGCAGAGGTACTGCCTCAACGCGGGACATATACAAGAGGCCGCTCCAGGAGCTAAAATAATGCATCCCGGTCCCATAAACCGGGGGATTGAGATCGCATCGGATCTTGCGGACAGCAAAGAAAGCCTGATCCTGGATCAGGTGCAGTCCGGAGTGGCTGTACGCATGGCCCTTCTTTATCTATACCTGGCCAGAAGCAAGTCTGCTCAGGAATTATCGGAGGCCTAATGGCTTATAAGTATATTTACAACCTGGTCCTGAACCAGGAACCCGGCACCCTGATTCTGGACAAAGATAAAATTGAGCGCTTTATTCCCGGTCAGGACAAAAAAGCACCAGCAGAAGAAAACGCTCTTGATGCCGCTGGTTGTCATCTGATGCCCAGCCTGATCGATGTTCATGTCCACCTGCGCGAACCGGGCTTTGAATACAAGGAAGACATTTCATCCGGCCTGGCCGCAGCTGCTTCAGGGGGCTTCGGACGAGTCATGGCCATGGCAAATACTGAGCCGGTCAATGATAACGCCGTTACTACAAGATTTATGCTTGCCCAGGCGGAAAAAGCACATCCTCTCGGTCCATTCGTTCATCCTGTTGGAGCTTTGACCAGGGGCCTGCAGGGCAGGGAGCTTGCTCCTCTGGCTGAGCTGGCCTGGGCGGGGTGTAAAGCCTTTTCCAACGACGGAATCGGAGTCATGGACAACGAGTTGTTCCGCCGGGCTGTGGAATACTCATCCGACCTCAAAGTGCTGGTCATCGATCACTGTGAAGATCACTATCTTTCTTCAGGCGGGGTGGTAAACGAAGGCAGGATTTCCAACTATCTGGGTTTAAAAGGCATACCCGACATAGCTGAAAGCCTTCAGGTAAGCCGAGATATTCTCCTGGCCGCATATCTGGACACACCCATCCACCTGGCGCATATCAGCTGTGAAGCCTCAGTAGAACTTATCTACCAGGCCAAACAAAAATCCATTCCCATAAGTGCTGAAACCTGTCCTCACTACCTGCTCTGGGATGAAAATCTGGTTAAGAATTACAATACCATGGCCAAGGTCAATCCGCCCCTGCGGACCAGATCGGATGTGCTCGCCCTGCGCCAGGCCGTAAACGAGCGAGTGATCGACATTGTGGCAACTGATCACGCCCCGCACGCTGATTTTGAAAAGGAAGTCCCTTTTGCTCAGGCTCCAAACGGCATCTCCGGGCTGGATACAGCTTTATCCCTTTGTCTTGGTCTGGTGGACCGGAATATTCTTAAACTTGAAGACCTGAGCAGGCTTATGGCTTTAGCGCCTGCCAGAATTTTTGACCTGCCGGCCTGTGAATTCATCCGGGGACAGTCTGCCGATTTCATTCTGATGGACCTGAAACAAGACTGGACGGTAGACCCGGATACCATGGTCTCCAGGGGCAAGAACACTCCCTGTCTGGGTGAGAAGCTGAAAGGCAAAGTCATGGCCCATTTTCTGAATGGAATACCGGTGATCAACCGTTTTAGCTGATGATTCTGTAGGCTGCATTGAAAACATTCACCCTTCCGGGTCGAACATAAGCCCCCAGAGTCAATCCAGCCCTGCGGGCTATTTCCAGGCCTAATGAAGAAGGTGCTGTTCTGGACAGGACAACGGGAATGCCCATGCGCGCGCATTTAAGCACCATATCCGAAGTCAGCCGGCCGGTAGTGTAGGCTGCCCCCGCGGGTGAAAAACGGCCCAGAAAGATGGACCCCATAAGCTTGTCCACGGCATTGTGTCGGCCGACATCCTCATAGCAGATCTTAAAACCCCCGCTTGATAAATATCCGCAGCCGTGCACGCAATGAGTGTCCTGAGACAGGGAGGACCAGGTCAGCGTTTTTTTAACCAGCTCTGATATCTGGTCAAAATTCAATGAAAATTCAGCCAGTTCCGGAAAGCGTTCCGTGAGCAGTCGCCTGGCTATTTTTCCTGTGCCCCCGCATCCGGAAGTTGTAATCATCTCCTCGTCTTTTCTAAGGGTTGCTTCGGCATAGACATTGACTCGGCCCTGATCGCAGACCTGAATTTCAAAAATTCTGTTTCCCGGTACGATGTAGCCCTGACCGAAGAGGTATCCCACAGCCAGTTCCTCCAGATCCTTTTCCAGGACCATAGCCGTACCGACAGGCTCATCGTTTAAAAAAATACCTACAGGCTTTTCTTCCAGGACAAGCTCCTGAATCCTGCTGCTGCCTTCCGGGGTGATCAGGGTGGTGGTACACTCTATGGTAATCATCAGGTTTCAGACCTTAAAATTTTTTAACTATTGACACTTGGTCAACTTTTCCCAGGTTTTTAGTATAAAATCAATAAACATCATGCCAATGATTGAGACCGGACGTAAAAAGACCATGTAATTCAAAAAGTTCTTGTTCTTTGCATCTAGAGATGGCCAAGGGCCTGGTCCAGATCGGCCAGGATATCGTCAATATGTTCCAGGCCTATGGAAAGGCGGATAAAGTCGGGTCTTACCCCGGCGCTTTGCTGCTCTTCCGGGGTCAACTGGGCGTGAGTGGTTGAAGCAGGATGAATGGCCAGACTTCGTGCGTCTCCGATATTGGCCAGATGGCTGAACAGCTTGAGCTTGTCGATGAATTTTTTTCCGGATTCCAGACCGCCCTTGATACCGAATCCGACCAGGGCACCGTATCCTCCCTGCAGGTATCTCCCAGCCTGATCATGAGCAGGATGGCTCTGCAGACCGGGATAAAGAACCCAGGCAGCCCGGGGATGGTCTTGTAAATATTTTGCCGTGGCCAGAGCGTTTTGACAATGACGCTCCATGCGCAGAGTCAGAGTTTCAAGACCCTGCAGAATGAGGAAGCTGTTAAACGGCGACAGACAGGCGCCGGTATCACGCAGAAGTACTGTTCTGGCCCGGATTATATAAGCCGCCCTGCCCACTGCGTCGGCCCAGATTATATTTTCATATGAAGGATCCGGCTCAGTGAACATGGGAAACCTGTCTGCAGCCTTCCAGTCGAAGTTGCCGCTGTCTACAATAACCCCGCCCATGGAGTTGCCGTGTCCTCCGCAGAACTTGGTCAGAGAATGGACCACTATGTCCGCTCCGTATTCAAACGGGCGGCATAGGGCCGGAGTTGCCGCGGTATTGTCGACAATCAGTGGAATTCCCGCTCTGTGAGCTATGTCGGCCACTTTTGTCAGTTCCGGGATATCCAGGCCAGGGTTGCCTATTGTTTCCAGAAAAACGCACCTGGTTTGATTATTTATTGCTGCGGCGAAAGCCTCGGGCTCAGAGCTGTCGACAAAATCAGTCCTGATACCGTATCCGGGAAGAGTATGCCTGAACAGATTATAAGTACCGCCATAAAGACTGGATGAAGATACCAGATGATCTCCGCTTTTACATATGTTCATCACCGCGTAGGCAATGGCAGAGGAACCTGAACTTACGGCGAGCGCTCCTACACCGCCCTCCAACAGGGCCATGCGTCTTTCCAGGACATCGGTAGTGGGATTCATTATCCGCGTGTAAATATTGCCCGCGGCTTCCGGAGCAAAATCTTCTGGTCTCAGGCCTTCTGTTTCCAGATAAAGCCTGGGAGCCCAGACTTCCGGCTTTAAACCGAAAAGAGAAGCTGCGTCCTCAGAATCAGAAAAGACATAGCTTGTAGTCTGGTAAATCGGCACCGCTCTGCTCCTGCTGGCCGGGTCAGGCACGTGCCCGCCATGCAGAGCTATGGTTTCAGGTTTCCATTTTAATTTGGCCACTCTTTTGTCCTTAGCTTTAAAAATTGAGCAGCATACATGTTCTGCTGCAACTTGCAAGCATGGTCTTGACAGAGTATTCCTGTTTGATAAAATTACCGCTCCCTGATAGGCGCCTGATGTGAAAACAGGCTCTGACTCATGCACAACCTGGGTTTTGATTAATTCCGTCTTTGGAGCAGTCCCGCGCTTTACTTCTGGAATTTCTATTCACTATCGGACTAAAGCAGCCGGAAAGTAAATGCGGAATTCCGGAACCTGTTCCATGGATTCGTGATATATAAAAAAAACCCATATTCTCCAGTACAGGTAATTCATTGTCCGATACCAAATTATGGTTATCATTTACAAATTATGCAATACATTTTTTCCAGCCAGAATCTTGTCAAGGAAAGGACATGACCCGAAAAGAATCCTCCCGCAATGGAAGCATCGGGCTTGTTGAAACAAAAAGCGTTACTTTCAGTGGAGCCGATTCTGTTTTGCATCTGGAGTCCGGCAACACTCTGCACCCCCTCACTGTAGCCTATGAGACTTACGGAGAGTTGTCTTCTGAAAAAGATAACGCCATTTTAGTCTGTCACGCTCTTTCAGGAGATGCTCATGCTGCAGGCTTTCATACTGATAATCCA
>SLAE01000169.1 GCA_007127015.1 Desulfonatronospira sp.
CCCTGGTCAAAGTGGCTGATATCGGGGTCGATTTTGATTTTGAAGCCGATCTGGATATCCTGCATAAGAAGGTGCGCAAGGGAACACGCAATATGGCCCGGGAGGCGGCCATGACCAGAGAGGAGGCACAAACTTCCGTAGAGGCCGGGATCAGCATAGTGGATGAACTGGCATCAGGTCAGGGTCTGGATCTTATCGGCACCGGGGATATGGGCATAGGCAACACCACCCCGTCTACAGCCATTATTGCCGTTTTTTCAGGGCTTCCAGTCAGGAATCTGACTGGCCGAGGTACAGGCCTTGATGATAAGGGCCTGATGCGTAAGACCGCGGTCATAGAGCAGGCGCTGGCGCTTAACCGTCCTGATCCATCTGATCCTCTGGATGTTCTGGCCAAAGTGGGTGGTCTGGAGATCGGAGCACTGGCCGGGCTGGCAATCGGGGCAGCAGCCAGAGGTATACCCGTGGTTTGTGATGGACTGATTTCAACAGCCGGGGCAATGATCGCCTGTGAGCTGAAGCCTGAAGTCAGGAAATACCTGTTTGCCGGACATCGCTCACATGAAATCGGACATGAGTATATGCTCAGGCACCTGGAACTCAGCCCCCTGCTGGACCTTGAACTCAGGCTCGGAGAAGGAACCGGGGCGGCACTGGCCATGGAACTCATGGACGCGGCCACCAGGATCCTGGCTGATATTAAAACATTTGCTGAAGTGGGCATTGAAAACGCCCAGCGGACATAACGATGCGCAGTGATCACAGCATGAGACACGGCGGAAACATTTCTGTCCTGGCTGCACAGGCCGGTCTCAGACCGGATCAGATCATTGATTTCTCAGCCAGTATAAACCCTCTGGGATTTCCTGAATGGCTGCGTCCGCTGATAAGTTCCAGGCTGGAAGATATTGTAAATTATCCTCATCCCAGAGCCGAAGAGCTGGTAAACGCGGCCTGCGTCAGATATGGCTCAAGACCTGAGGAGGTTCTGACCGGAAACGGCACTGCCGAACTCATCTCCCTCCTGCCCGGATCCCTGCATTACAGGCAGGCGCTTATTCCCATCCCTGCCTACACAGATTATGAAAAAAGCTGCCTGGCAGCAGGAGTTGACGTTGAACACTTCAAGCTCAACCCTGACACCGGCTTCCAACTTGATCCTGACGAACTGGCTCCACAGCTTGGTAAGGCAAAACTTGTCTTTATCTGCAGGCCCAACAACCCGACAGGTATAGACTGCAGCGGACATAGACTTCGCCTGCTGGCACGTCGATTTCCGGAATGCCTGTTCGTGGTCGACGAAGCCTTTGGTGATTTTGTCGAAGATTTTGACAGCTTGAGTTTTGATCGGCCGGATAATGTGCTAGTCCTTCTTTCCCTGACTAAAATGTTTGCCTTTCCCGGTCTGCGCGTGGGCATCGCCCTGGCTGATCCGGAGGTCGCGCGAAGCATTGCTTCAAGGCAACCGGACTGGAGCGTAAATACTCTGGCTCAGGCCGCCGGAGCAAAGGCCCTGCTGGATGAAGAATTTGTTCTCCGGACCAGAAAATATATTGCCCGGGTCAGAGAAGAACTAAAGAACAGCCTGGCAGAGCTTTCAGGCATCAAGGTCTACCCAGGAAGGGCCAATTTTCTGCTTTTGCGCCTCAACCACCCAACTCTGGACGCCCCCGGACTGGCCAGGGAACTTTTGCGACGTCACGGACTGGCCGTACGTGTCTGCGGCAACTTTCAGGGACTGGACAACAGCTACCTGCGCGCAGCAGTACGCGGTCCTGACGAAAACAGTCTACTTGTTCGGGCCATGCAGCGCATCCTCTCCGGAGGCGATAGTTTTCCGGTCAGATCCGGACAGAAGCGCAAGCCGGCCATCATGTTTCAGGGCACCGGTTCAAACGCAGGCAAGAGCATTCTGACCGCGGCCATGTGCCGTATCCTGCTGCAGGATGGATACCAGCCAGCTCCGTTCAAGGCCCAGAACATGTCTCTTAATTCCTATGTCACCAAAGAAGGAGAAGAAATGGGCCGGGCTCAGGTGGTCCAGGCCCAGGCAGCCCGCCTGGAACCTGATGTGCGCATGAATCCGGTGCTGCTGAAACCCGGCAGTGAAACCGGGTGCCAGGTGATTATCAACGGCAGGCCGGTGGCCGACATGGACGCTTCAAAATATGTAAACTACAAATCCCACGCGTTTGCCGCAGCCCGAAAAGCCTTTAGAAGCCTTGCCGATGAATACGATGTTCTTGTTCTTGAAGGTGCCGGAAGTCCCGCGGAAATCAACCTCAAAAGCCATGACATAGTCAACATGGCTATGGCGAAATACGCAGAAGCCCCGGTGCTTCTTGTCGGGGATATCGACCGTGGAGGGGTGTTTGCCTCTTTCGTGGGAACCATGGAAGTTCTGGCAGAATGGGAACGAAAACTTATCCGCGGTTTTGTGATCAATAAGTTCCGCGGTGATCCTTCGCTGCTTATGAGCGCTTTTGAGCTGACCAGAATGCATACCAACAGACAGATATTCGGAGTAATACCCTTCATGCACGACCTTGAGCTTCCGGATGAAGACTCGGTCAGCTGGAAGGAAGGAGTCACGGTAAAGCTGAACAACGAAGAAGAGTGTGTGGTGATCGGAGTCGCGGATGTTCCCCATATCTCCAATTTTACCGATTTTGACGCGTTAAGCCTTGAACCGGATGTAAGGCTAAAAATCGTTCGCACACCGGATGAACTGAATAAACTGGACGCGCTTATCCTGCCCGGGAGCAAAAACGTGATCAAAGACTTCAAATGGCTGCAGCAAAACGGGCTTCTTTCAGGCATTCTTCAAATGGCCGCAGCCAGAAAGGCGGAAATCATCGGTATTTGCGGAGGAATGCAGATGCTGGGGCGGATGATTGCCGATCCTTACGCGGTGGAGTCCAAAGAACAGGGAACAGACTGCGCGGGTCTGCTGGAGCTGACTACTGAACTGGAGCGGAAAAAGACTCTTTGCCGGGTGTCAGCTACGCATCTTGCCTCCGGTCTGGAGGTAAGCGGTTATGAAATTCATCACGGGAAAAGCAGAATTTCAGGCTCACCTCTGCTCAGACTTGCGGATGGGAAATACGAAGGTGTTCGATCCTCTAATAAGCTTGTCTGGGGAACCTATCTGCACGGCATATTTGACGCCGATGAATTCAGGCGCTGGTTTATCGATCAACTGCGCCTGAAAAAGGGGCTGAGGCCTGTAAATAAGATTCTGTACGCGCATAATCCGGAGCAGGCCCTGGACCGGCTTGCCGATAAGGTACGCGAATGTCTGGACATTAAGCGCATTTATAAATGGATGGGACTTTAGCCGCCCAGTATCTGAAGCTTGACTTCTGCATTTATTAAAAAAAATTAGTTTTCAATATCCGGTTTAACAGCCAGGTTCTCTCCTGATCCCTGATAATTGATCATAAGATCTGGTTTACATGACAGATTCCATTATTATGGTTAAATAGATAGCTTTTTACTTTTTTACGAACACAAATAGGAGAATGTATTATGTTTGAAAAAAGGACTCCCTCAGGATTCAAAATCTGGATCAGCTCATTTCTGGTTGCCTGTACCATGTTCTTTTTATTTCCTGCCACTGTCATTGCTCAAAACCCCTCAGGTGATCAACCGCAGATGGCAGAAGTTGTTCTCAGTCCAAAATCGTTTGCCGAAACCCTGGAAACTTTCAAGGAAGAAGCTGCCAAAGCAGGCTGGAGTGTATTAAATGTCAATAATATGGCCGGAGTGCTTTCCAAGCGGGGTTTTACCCTGCATCCGGTAGTGATTATTGATGTCTGCAGCGGGAAATATAGCGCCGAGATACTAGGTGTAGACAATCATCGCCCGGTTTCTGCATTTATGCCCTGCCGGGTAAGCATCTATCAGACTTCTGAGGGTGAAGTTTATATCTCCAGAATGAATACGGCAGCTTTTCTGGATATGATGCCGCCTGAAGTGGCTGAGGTTATGTCCGCGTCCGACCGGGAGGTAGCGGACATGATTGCCAATACAGTGAACTGATTCCGGAAAGTACCTGATTACTGGATATTTAAGCCTGAAAAATAAAAAATTCAAAATGAGGAGCGCAAGGAAGTTTAACTGCTGGGATTACTCCGGCTTAATGCCTGATCATGCTCACCCCGAAAAAAAACTCACCAGGTTCTTCTTCCGGGTCTGTCGTGTATGAGCGAATAAGCTCAAAATCCTGGTGAACATTTAGAAACCCTTCCACCTGATCTTCGTTTTCCTCTCTGTTGAGGGTGCAGGTGAGATATACGAGCATCCCGCCGGAGGGCAACACATCTGCCGAAGCTTCAAGCAGTTCCTGCTGGATTTTTTTCAATGCGCTCACATCGCTTGATCTGCGCTTCCATTTGGTGTCCGGCCTTCTGCCAAGCACGCCAAGTCCTGTACATGGAGCATCGATCAACACTGTTGCCGGACTCTTCTTTAGCGGAAGATCCTGTCCCCTGGCGGCAAAGACGTTAATATCCTGTTTCTGCTCCAAGGCAAGCCTCTTCAGGCCTGTCAATCTCTGAAGATGAGGGTCACTTGCCCATACATCAAGGCCCTGTGTACTCAGAAGAAGGGCCTTGCCTCCCCGGCCTGCGCACATATCCCAGACCGGAGAGGGCCACCGGCCAAGACCAAGTTCCCACATGGCCTTCTGACCGGCAAAGCTCTGTCTGAAAATCAGCCCTTTTTTCTCAAGTTCGTCCAGTTCCGGGCTGGCATCGGCAATCAGAATAGAAGATCCAATTTTATGGGCCAAATTCAACCCGCTCAGTGCTCCTTCTTCCACTCCAGGAGCGATTCTGAAGCCCGGCAGAGGCTTTTGCAGACTTTGGCGCAGATATTTAAGCGAGACGCTGGTACCATAATCCTTGATCCATAATCTCACTATCCATTCGGGGCAGGAATAGA
>SLAE01000009.1 GCA_007127015.1 Desulfonatronospira sp.
ATTTTATTTAATTAACACTTGACAAATAAATTTAATATGTTATAATAGAACATATATCTATTATAAAAGGAGGTAAAAAAATGAGAGATCCGCCTATGTGATTTGTGAAATAAAAAAAAGATAAAAGTGTAAAATATATAAATAATAGGTTTATTATATAACATAACAATACTGGTGGTTCTATTGTTTAATATTTAACAAATATAAATTATATAAGAATATAAGGAGATGATATTTTGAGCGATTTGTCGGAAACAAAAGGAAGTTTTAAATTAGTTGGACTGGCTGTTGGGTTGCAAAATGAAAACGCTTTTAGAGAAGGATATGTAGAGAATGGAGCAAATAGAGGTAGACCATATCGTAGTTTAAAATTTGGTGTAAGGACTTCTCCTATCAACCTTGTAAATGTAGAACTTTATGGTGTAGAAAGAGAAACTGTATATCCTTATAGCAGTAAGAAAAAAGAGGCAACAGAAATACCCTGGGAGCAAAGATTTAATCCTCCTGCTGGATATAAGGTAATTGGTGTTGATATGAATTTAGATGGTAAACGAACTATGTTAGTTGAATATGATGCAATAGAATATATATATAACAATCTTGCAGATGGTGATTCGGTTTTTGCAGGTGGGGCAATACAGTGGCAAGAATTTTTGAATCGAGAAGGAGAAGAAATTGTTGCATCAAAATTTGTAATAAAAAATATTTATAAAACAAAACAGCCTGTAAATTTTGAAGCAGAAAAATTTGTGCCCACTAATGATTTTGAACAAACTATTGTGGTAACAGACACGATTAAAGATGAAAATAAATTATTAGTCAATGCTTATGTTATTGGATACAACACATATTGCGCAACTCAATTTGTAATTGATGGAGGAAAACAAAAAGGATTGGCAAAAACATTTAGTAAGCTTAAATTTGGAGACGAAGTAAAGGTGTTTGGAAAAATAGTCAATGAAGTGGAAGTTATTAAAGAAGAGATTGAAGATGATGATGACTGGGGTGAAACACCAGAGAGCTATAGGGGTAAAATAACTAATGTTAATAGAGAAATGTTAATTACCAAAGCAGATCCAGATAGTCTTGAAAAGAAAAAATATAAAGAAGACGATTTCTGGGATAAAAATGAAGATGTAGAAAATGAGGTTGATGATGAAAATGATGATGCAGATTGGGGTGATGATGAAGAACAAGAAGATGATTTACCTTTTTAAAAAAGTGTAAAATAAATAAAGGGGTGTGATATTTGATTATGAGTAGATTAAAAAACAAAAAACCCAATGTGCCGAAAGCAAATTTAGAAGATTACTTTGTTTTGGTTAGTGGGACACCAAAAGTGGGTAAGACAAGTATGTTTGTAGAATTAATTGATAAATATTTTGGGGATATCAATAAAGCTATGTTGATTGCTTTTGAGTCTGGATATAAAGCAAGCAAAGTAATCGCAGAAGACGTAGAGGATTGGCCTGATTTTGTTGATATAGTAGATGAATTAGTTGAAGAAAAAGATAATCTCCCTTATGAATATCTTGGTCTTGATACTGCTGATGTCATGTACAGAATGGCGGTTAAAGAAGTGATAAAAGAATGGAATATGAAAAATCCACAAAAAAGGACAACAGATATTGGAGGAGTGGGGGCCAAGGGGAAAAGTGATGAGGGATATGGTGTTGGATATGACAAAGCAAAAGAAAAAGTTTGGACTCAACTTGATAGGTTAAGAAAGGCTGGTTATGGTCTATTTGTTATTACCCATAGTAAAGATAAAGAAATTACACAAAGAGATGGGAATAAATTTGATCAATTAGTTGTTTCGTTGCCTGGTTCTGCTAGAGATGTTTTTGTTAATGAGGCAGACTTTATTGTTTTTATTACGTCTGAGAAAGAAAAGCATGGCAGTGAAGTAATTAATAAGCGGTATATGTATTTTAGAACAGATGGGTATGTTGAGGCTGGTGGCAGATTCACCAATGTTCCTGAACGAATTGAATATAGTGTTGATGGATTTCTAGATGTTTTTAAAAATGCGATTGAATCTGAATTCGGGGACGTGAAAGATATAGAAAAAGTAAAAAAAGAACAACAAAAAGAAAAAGAAGAAAAGAGTAAAGAATATGTAGAAAAGGAAAAAGCCAAAAAAACTGCCAACCAACTAGTCAAAGAAATAACAGCAGAAATTAAAACATTATCACAAGAAAAAAAGGATGATGCAAAAAATAAAATTGTAGAGGTAATTGGTAGACCAGACTATCGGCAAGTGGATGATGTTAATATGTTAGAAGAGTGTTTGACAAAAATAAAAGAAGTTAATGCTGATGAATAATACAAAAATAAATTATATAGGTGGCGGTAAAATATGTATTATCGCCACCTAAAAAGGTAAATTGGGGAGAGTGCCTATGAATAATACAACAGACAACTATAATGCTTGGGATTTATTTAGGCGTGGGCATTTAGATCAAAAGAAGCATATTGAATTGATTAGAAAGGCCATTAGGGAAAATATAACAGATTTAATTACACATGGAAAAATTGTATCAGGTGATAAAATTGTTATCCCTATTAAAGAACTTCGTCAATGGAAATTTGAATATGAAGAAAAAAACGAGGAAGGGACAGCAATTGTTGAAGGCGATCCCCAAGAGGGTGATATTATTGGCAAAAAACCAGATAAAGGGCAAGGCAATCAACCTGGTGGAGATGGAGAACATGATGAAGGTTATTTTGAAGTAGTTGTGGATGCTGAATCTGTGTCTGAAATATTGTTTGATGATTTAGAATTGCCCAATATACAAAAGAAACAGCCGAAGGATTATTTTAAAGAAGAATATGTGCAAGAATCTGTTTCTAGAAAAGGGATAATGCCTAACTTAGATAAAAAACGAACTATAGTACAAAATATTAGGCGTAATGCAGCAAAAGGCGATGCTAAATTTAAAGATATATTAGATGATGATTTAAGATACAAGGCTGATATGATTAAAAAAATACCTCAAGATAAAGTAGTTGTGTTTTTTATTAGAGATAGGTCTGGTTCAATGGGGGAGGCCAAAAAGCACCTTACGAGAGTTTTTGCTTTTTGGATTATTAAATTTTTAAAATTTAAATATAGACAAATGATTGAAGATGTATATGTATTGTTTGATACAAAAGCAGAAGAAGTAACTCAAGATGAATTTATAACAAAGTCAGAGGGGGGAGGTACAAAAGTATCAACTGGTATCAATTTAGCAGATGATATTGTTAACAAAAGATATCCTACAGAACATTATAATATTTATTTTATGTTGTTTACAGATGGTGACAATTGGGGAGAAGATAATAATACGGCATTACAATCTATAGAAAATGTTTTGCCTTATAACAACTTATTTGGTTGTGCAAATATTAAAGGATATGGTAATTCTCAGGGTAATTATCATGGGTTTTTTAGTCTCGATAGTGGTTTTATTAAAGATTTAAGAAAAATGGATAAAGATAATCTTGTAGTAACCGATGTAGAGGATCAAGAAGATATATTACGTGCTATGAAAGAATTTTTTAAAAAAGGGGGAGGGGCAAAATGAAAATGTGGAGCAAAGATGAAATATCAGATTGTGTGCGTGACATGGGATTAGACCCCTTCCCAGTTGATTTGCATATAGTTCCTGCTAATGTTTTGTATGATGTTGCGGGGCGTGGTATGCCAGGGCGGTATTCTCATTGGAGTCATGGTAGACAATTTTATGATGGTATAACAAGACATGATTATAAATTTGGTAGAGTATATGAACTTATTATCAACTCTAATCCATGCCAAGCATTTTTATTGGATATTAATAGTGAAATTATCAATATAATGGTATCGGCACATTGTTATGGGCATAGTGATTATTTTAAACACAATATTGCTTTTCAAGATACTGACAGGGATATGTATATTAGTGTGGTTAAAAGGGCAGAAAGAATCAGGCAATATGAAGAAGAGTATGGTGAAGATGAAGTAAGAAAAGTAATTGATGCCGCTTTAACAATTGAATTTTATGTGGATCGTTATGGTTATGATAATAAAATTAAAAATGAAAAGAAAGAGAAAAATAGAAATGAATATGATGATGTATTGTCTATAGGGGAAGAAGAAACAATTGAAGAAAAAGATTATATGGAACTACAACGATATTCAGGATTGCCTTGTGATGATATTTTAGCATTTTTAATTGTTAAAGCTCCGTTAGAAGATTGGAAAAAAGATATTCTATCAATTGTCAGGCAGGACGGGTTGTATTTTTGGCCTCAAATAAAAACAAAAATTAGTAATGAAGGATGGGCGACACTTGTGCATCAAAAAGTAATGCAGAAACTTGATATAACAGGTGGAGAGTTTATTGAATATGCACAAATAAACGCAGGAGTAGCAAGCGCACATGAACATGCGATTAATCCTTACTGGTTGGGGTTGCAAATATTTAAAGATATAGAAAGTCGATTTGGATTTGATAAGGTGTTGGAAGTTAGGAGGCAAGAATTTGATTCTAGTTTTTTAAGAAATTATTTAACAAAAGATTTAGTAGAAAATTTAAATTTAATTAGATTTAAAGCAGATGAAAATTATTATAAGGTTAAAACTACTGAATGGCAAGGAATAAGGGATGGACTAATCAATGATATGACAAGTAGGTTCCCGGCTATTAGAGTGGTGGATACAGATTATAAATGGGGAGGGCAGTTGTTATTAGAACATATTCACGATGGTAGAAACTTGAAGCGGTATAGTGCAGGTAAAGTATTAAAACATTTACAAGAATTATGGAAGAACAAAGTTTGTTTAAAAACAATATATAATGATAGTGAAGTAATTTGGGATTCTGAAGAAAAAATATAATTATAGAATAAATATAAAATATATAAAATGAGGTGAAATTATGACGCTTGAAAACTTGGTAAGCGGATATAAA
>SLAE01000040.1 GCA_007127015.1 Desulfonatronospira sp.
ATGGATTCATGGCCGCCACCAGCATGAAATCCGCGGGATACTTAAGAGACATGGCCGCCCTGGAAATAGTCACCTCACCGTCTTCAAGCGGCTGACGCAGAACTTCCAGGACATGTTTTTTAAATTCAGGCAGCTCGTCCAGAAAAAGCACACCTCGGTGAGCCAGGGAAACTTCTCCCGGACGGGGGTAATGTCCTCCACCTATGAGCCCGGCGTCGGAGATGGTGTGATGCGGGCTTCTAAAGGACCGGTTGACGATCATGGCCCTTTCCGGCGGCAATTGACCGGAAACACTGTAAATCTTGGTCACCTCCAGAGCTTCCTCAAAACTGAGCCTGGGCAGCACCGTGGGTATGCGCTGCGCCAGCATGGTCTTGCCGCTTCCAGGCGGACCGATAAAAAGCAGATTATGTCCGCCGGCCGCGGCGATTTCAATGGCTCTTTTGGCGTTCTCCTGGCCTTTAACTTCGGAGAAGTCGATAAAAAAATCTCCGCTGCTGCGCCACAGGGAGTCTATATCGAACAGGACCGGATCCAGAGTCATTTCTTCCAGAAAATAATTTACCGCCTGGCTCAGACTCCTGATTCCAAATACCTTTATTCCTTTGACCACTGCCGCTTCACGGGAGTTGGCCTCTGGAACCATGACCGCCTCGCAGCGGTCGCTGCGGGCCCGCAGCGCCAGAGGCAAAGCTCCGTTTACCGGCTTCAGTTCTCCGGTCAGGGACAGTTCTCCAGCCAGATAGAACCTTTCCAGCCGCTCAGCTGGAATGTACCCGGAAGCAGCCAGCAAACCCAGAGCCAGAGGCAGGTCATAACTGCTACCTTCCTTGCGCATGTCCGCAGGGGCCAGATTAATGGTTATTCTGGCCGGGGGCAGCTTATAGCCGCTGTTCTTCAGTGCGGAAAACACCCGCTCCTTGCTTTCCTTGACAGCTCCCTCGGCCAGGCCCACCATGGTGAAGGCAGGCATGCCCGCTCTGGAGTAGTCCACCTCCAGTTCGATCCTGAAAGCGTCAATACCTAGAAGGGCGGCAGTGCTTATCTTGGCGAACATATGCCCCCGCGGTCCTTGTCACTGGATTCTTGAGCCGATCCTGTTCCAGCGGATTTCAGCGAAACCTTCCCATGACCAATAGATAACCCAGGCCTTGCCCAGTATTTTCTCCCTTTCAACAACACCCCAGAATCTGGAGTCGTAGGATTCATCCCGGTTGTCGCCCAGCACAAAGTAGGAATTTTCCGGTATGGTCTCGGGGCCGAATCTGTCCCGTTGATCGATCACCCGTTCATCAGCAAACCGGATATAATCTTCAGAAACTTCTTCTCCGTTTCTATACAGCTGCTTGTTCCTGATTTCGATCTCATCCCCTGGTGTACCGATAACTCTTTTGATAAAATCTTTGGACGGATTTTCCGGAAACTCAAAAACAATGACATCCTGAAATTCCGGTCCGTCGAATTCGAAAATAAACCTGTCCATAAAAGGCATCCTGATTCCGTAGCTGAACTTATTGACCAGTAAATGATCACCAATCTCCAGGGTGGGAAGCATGGACCCGGAGGGAATCTTAAAGGCCTGGACCACAAAGGTCCGGATAAACAGGGCCAGAATAAGCGCGATTATCAGCGCTTCGGCATATTCCTTGAGCAATTTATGCCATCTTGGATTCATCTATCTGTCTTTCCTTCTATTTAGTGCGTTAGTGCTCTGCCGGTACTGGTCTTCGGCCATGAAAGGATTAAGCTGACCAGACTGTTCTGAGCAGTTAGCCATGTTGATTCTTCGGCGCTTAATTAAATACGGCAGCTGAAATAAAAATTTTAATCATCCGCGCTCAGAGCAGCCAGAAAAGCCTCCTGAGGAATCTCCACGCTGCCCATCTTCTTCATGCGCCGCTTGCCTTCCTTTTGCTTCTCCAGAAGCTTTCTCTTGCGGGTGATGTCTCCGCCGTAACATTTGGCTGTGACATTCTTGCGCAATGGAGCTATGCGCTCCCGGGCGATGACCTTGTTTCCTATGATAGCCTGAATGATAACTTCAAAAAGCTGCCTGGGGATGACTTTTTTCAGCTTGAGCGCCAGACTCCTGCCTTTATGATAAGCCTTTTCCCTGTGCACGATGACCGACATGGCATCTACAGGCTCTGTATTGATCTGAATATCCATTCTGACCAGGTTGGCCTCGCGAAAGTCCAGAACCTCATAATCAAGGGATGCATAACCTCGGGTTAAAGATTTCAGGCGGTCAAAAAAATCAAAAACGATCTCGGAGAAAGGAAGCTCATAAGTAATTATCACCCTTTTGGAAGAAAGGTAACGCATGTCTTTTTGTTTTCCGCGCTTTTCCTCACAAAGGCTCAATACATTGCCCACGAACTCGTTAGGCACATGTATCTCCATGCGCACGTACGGCTCCATAATTTTGGCTATCTCCTGAATCGGAGGAAGCTTGGCAGGATTATCCACTTCCAGAACCGATCCGTCCACTTTGTTAACCTTGTATACTACAGAAGGAGCGGTGGCAATCAGATTAACTTTAAATTCGCGCTCCAGACGTTCCTGGATGACATCCATATGCAGAAGGCCAAGAAAGCCGCATCTGAAACCGAAACCAAGAGCCTGGGAAGTTTCCGCCTCGAATCCCAGGGAAGCATCGTTTAACTGCAGTCTTTCCAGAGCGTTCTTCAAATCTTCGTATTCATCCGACTCCACCGGATAAAGCCCGCAAAAGACCATGGGCTTTACTTTCTTGAATCCGGGAAAAGGCCTGTCAGCCGGTTTGGTTGAGGTGGTGATGGTATCGCCCACCCTGGCATCCTTTAAATCCTTGATTCCTGCGCAAAGAAAACCCACATCTCCAGGGCCCAGATATTCAGCATCTTTAGGGTCAGGGGAAAATACTCCCAGCTTGGCCACCTCGAATTTTTTCTTGTTTGAAAACATCATGATTTCCTGACCGGGAACAATGCAGCCCTCCAGAATGCGGAACAGGACCATGACTCCCAGATAGGAATCATACCATGAATCAAAAATCAAGGCTTTGAGGGGGGCGTTTTGATCACCTCTTGGAGCAGGGACAAGTCGCACCAGTTTATCCAGCAGATCGGCAACTCCTGCTCCGGTCTTGGCGCTTACCAGATTGAGGTCGGAACAGTCCAGTCCAATGATTTCCTCGATTTCCCCGGCAATGCGCAAAGGTTCGGCACTGGGCAGATCGATCTTGTTCAGCACCGGAATAATTTCCAGATCGTGATCAAGAGCAAGATAGACATTGGCCAGGGTCTGGGCTTCCACTCCCTGAGTCGCGTCCACCACCAGCAGGGCCCCGTCGCAGGCGGCAAGACTTCTGGATACTTCATAGGAAAAGTCCACATGACCCGGAGTATCGATCAAGTTGAGTATATACTCCTGTCCGTATGGATCTTTGTAGGGTATGCGCACGGCCTGGGCCTTAATGGTGATCCCGCGCTCTCTTTCCAGCTCAAGGCGGTCAAGGTACTGCTCCTTTTTATCCCGGCCGGTGAGCAGACCGGTAATCTCCAGTATCCTGTCGGCCAGAGTGGATTTTCCATGATCTATATGGGCAATTATGCTGAAATTACGAATATTTTCTTGTTTTGCCATGTTAATTTTGCCGCTCAGGGCCTGGGGGAGGCTTGAGCGGCTCTTGAATTTTTTCTAAGTCGAGGCCAGTTGTTTAATCCTTTCCACAACGCGGGGCAAAGCAGTCTGCACTTGAGGACTTAAGCCTTCCCGCATTTTTTCAGGAATAAAAGCGGCCCGGACTACGATTATGTTCAGCTTGATATCTGTATTCTCCTGCAGCTCTTTGAGCAGATTGGTGGTTGGAAACTGGTGCATGGAAAAGTCAGCTATCTTTTTGGGATCCACTTCGTTTATGTCGATTTCTTTGATTTCGCCGGGTGCCAGATCATCATCCGTAGTAATATCCACAATGATCACCTTCTGCGGATGTCTTTCGCTTAAAATAAGATCAAACAGAAGCGGCCGGATGGATGTTCCTGCATCTATAAAGACAACGTCATCATCAAAAGTATTTTGCTGCTTCAGGTTTTCAATAACCAATGGTCCCAGGGCGTCATCTCCGTAAAGTGTATTGCCGCATCCAAAGACTATCACCCTGGCCTTGAACATCTTGGACCAGTCCATATAAAACGTTTCTCCCTATTTAAAAAATGAAGCCGCCTTCACAATAAGTAAAGACGGCTTCTTTTATACTATTTACGGAGTTATGTCTAATCTATTTGCCCATGGTCTCAACCAGTCTGCCCTGGGCATCCACTATGCTCACTTCAACGTTTACGCCGCCGTCCAGGCGGTGAGTGGCACAGCTCATTCACGGATCATAGGCTCTTATGGACATCTCCACACGATTAAGAAGCCCCTGATCATATTTTCCATCCTTGATCACTGCTTTGGCGGCCTGTTTGACCGACAGATTCATGGGCGCATTGTTGTGCGTGGTGCCCACAATCATGTTGGCCATGGTTACAAAACCGTTTTCATCAGTCTTAAAGTGATGAATCAGGGTGCCTCTGGCCGCTTCCACGCTGCCCACGCCCTCTCCGGCCCTGGGTTCGATGTTCTGGGTCCTGATTTCCCGGCCGGTTATTTCTGGATCATTCAGAAGTTCTTCCGCGCGTTCACAGCACTGAACCAGCTCGATCAGCCTGGCCCAGTGATACAGAAGAGTCAAGTGCGTTGGCCGGCCGAACTCTTTGCGGAAGATTTCCAGCTCCTCCTGAGCCAGAGGAGTGGCCATCCTGTCGCAGACGTTTATCCTGGCCAGTGTGTTCACCCGGTAAACTCCGACCGGATCATTTTCATCAAGCTTCAAATCACCCCATTTTCTGGCATAGGG
>SLAE01000059.1 GCA_007127015.1 Desulfonatronospira sp.
ACACGTCTGAATTCCTCGAAACAGGCCAGTTCTCTTTTCTCCAGCAACCTGCCGATTTCCCACCAGGTCAGACCTTCAGGTATCTGCAGCCGGTAAAGCACCTCCCTGCCCGAAGTCAGATGTTCAAGGATCTCCTGTACCGACCAGGCGGTATCGACCTGAAAATGACCTGCCTGCACATGTCCAGCCAGGCCTGTTATTCTGCCCCAGTAATAAAATACCCAGGCGTCCTGGATTATTTTCTGTTCCCGGAGCATGGAGGTAATGCTCTTAAAGCTCTGTCCGGCATTAATGCGCACTATTTCCGGGCGGCTGTCCGGACTCTGCGGCTTGACGACCAGATGGTAAACATAGCCTCCTGCCAGGAGCAAGCTCCCCAAAAGAAGTGCGAAAAGAAATAAGAAAATTTTTTTAAGGCTCATCTGCTTTGTCCACTGAATGTTTTTTCTCAAGAAAAGATTCCAGAATAAGCGTTGCAGCCACCTGATCCAGCTGTCCGTCACGTCTGGCCGTGCGCTTTTTCCGGCTTTCCAGTATCTTTTGCCCTTCATAAGATGTCAGGGCTTCATTTACGGTAAAGACCGGAACATTGGTCCGCCGCTCAAGGCTCTGCCTGAAGTTTAAAACCTGCCTGCAGGTCAGGCTGTTTTCACCATGAGGGCTTCTGGGCAGTCCCAGGACGATGGCCTGGATGCGTTCCCTTTCAATGGTGCTTATCAGTTCCTCAAAAAGCTTTTCTCTGCTGCTTCGATGAATTGTCTTCAACGGAAAGGCCATCTTTCCCTGTGGATCACTGACGGCCAGCCCAACCCTTTTAATCCCGAAATCTATTCCCAGATACTTCAAGGGTCCATTCTTCCTTCAAAGAGATTGGTTTATTGCATGTATAACGCGCCGTGGCTGTTTTTGCCGTTCTTGAGGTTCAGCATCAGATTTTTTCGCCAGGCATCTCCCAGAAGCAGCTGTGCCAGGTACTCCGAAGTATGCTTGACCTGTACTTTCCTGCCGGCTGCGTCCAAACATCTTGATATTCCGATCTTACACGAGGGGCAGCCGACCAGCAAGCTGGTTTGTTTTTTGTTTTCCGGCAATATTTTCAAGAGCCCGTTCATTTTTTCGGCCCGAACAGGATTGAAGACTTTCGGAGCGGTAATTCCTCCCAGACCGCTTTCACCGCAGCAGCCCGAACTGATATCAACGCCGGTTCCCAGGAAGCCGGCCAGACTTTGAGCGCATGCTTCAGATGCCTTGAGCGGGTTTGAAACACTCCATTCGGGGTGGCAGGAAGGATGATAAACAATACTTTCATTTTTCCCTGTGCCCTGTATATCTGTTGCTTCAAGCAGAAACTGCACAACATCCATCTGTTCCAAAACATGATCTTCGCCGGGCAGCCGGTAATCCTTGAGAGCCTCCCTGCAGGTTCCGCAGGAAGTAAGAATATGTGTCGGTTTCAGATCTTTTTCCAGCAGATTTTTGATCAATTCCTGCAGAGTCAGTCGACTTTCCCTTTGTATCCTGTGCGCTGTGTCCATTTGCCCCGAGGCCAGCAATGGATAGGCGCAGCACAGGTGTTTTTCAGCCAGAGCGACATTTACACCTGATGCAAGTAAAAGAGACATGGAGGAAAGAGCAATCCCGGGAAAGAAAAGCCCTGATCCGCAACCGGGAAAGTAGATCACTGTCCTTTTACCATTGAATTCCCGGGGTAAAAAAAGGTTGTGTCTTTGCAGGCTTAGTATCCCGGGCAGCTGGCTGTATTCAGGAGCTGGCGCCCTTCCCTGCAGCAGGGGGTGAAAACTTTTTTTCCGCCATCCGGTAGGAGCGAGGCTGAGCAGGGCGTTTTGTAATCTCTGCCCTGTCCCGGCCGCCCTGGCCAGTCTGGGAATTCTGACTCCTGGCTCATGAGCTGCGTACCTGAGCAGCAGATCCTTGAGCGGATGCCCGGAAGCATCTCTGTCCGCAAGGTAATGGCGGGTTTCCAGGGCCACAGCATTACTTGTGATTTTAACCGGACAGCCGTGAGTGCATTTTCCGCAGCCTGTGCAATGCTCAACAATTCCTCTCAGCTGATCAAGAACCTCTTTATCTGGATTGCCCTGAGCCAGAATTGAATAATATAAGGCTTCAATCAATCCGGCCAGGGAGATGTTCTTGTTGCGGGGGTGATATAAAAGTCCCTGTCTGGGCAGATACATGGGACAGGTCTGCTTGCATTTACCGCAGTGGGAGCAGTGCTGAATATTTTTTAAAATGTGGATCAGCAGGTCTTTTTCCTTCAGTCCTGCGCTGTTCAGATCCTGTATCAAGCGGTTGAAGGAGAAGGTGTACGGGGCTGCAGCCAGCTCTTTCTGAATAAGCTTACCGGGGTTGAAGATATTCCGGGGATCAACTTTTTCTTTATAGATTTTCAGAGCATCAATCTTGTCCTGGGATAAATACTTGATCTTGGTCACACCGATGCCGTGTTCTCCGGAAACCTGACCTCCCAAACGCAGAACCTCCTCAAAAACCTTGCCTGCGGCCTCTTCAGCCAGATGCATCATCTCCGGGTCATTGGAATTGACCGGCAGATTTACATGACAATTCCCGTCCCCGGCGTGCATGTGATTGGCGATGATCACTCTGCTTCTTTGCAGTTCATCCAGTATGGCCTGCAGCTCTTCCATGTGGTTTGGATAACGGCTCTTCAGATCCTGAAAGAAAAAGACCAGCTGCAGCTGGAAGAGCTGTTCGGGCAGTTCATTTTTGGTCGTAGCTCCGTTTAAAACTCCCTGGATGACCTGCTGCTCCATCTGGATGAATTCATCATCCAGGTTTACTTCCTTAAGTTCCCTGGCTTTATTTAAGGCCTTGCGATAAGCCAGGGCCAGATAATACAGATTCAGATTCTCGATGAAATCGGAAAATTCCGGGATGGACTGCAGAGGAATGACTACGTCCTCGTTTATCTTGAATCCGCTTGTGTGCCTGGTGATGGCTGAAAGCCGGTGACGATCCTCCCAGAAAAGCTCGGCCTCTCTTTTATCCGAGGCCACGAACACATCGACAAGATCATAAGGGGAAACAACATCTACAATCCTGTCCACGATCAAGTCCACAGCCTGTGGGTCGTCCGAGTCCAACTGCAGGATGAGCACAGAGATGGGCTCGCCCTCATACCTGGATGATTTTTTTTGGTATTCAATGGCCTGGACATATTTGGAGCCGAATTCCTCCAGTGCCGAAATCTTGACTTTATCTCCGCCTCTGCGGATTTCATCGCGCAGGCCCACAAGATCGTTGATGACCAGCATGGCCTTGTGCATGCTGTGTCCGTAAAACTCCAGGCAGAGCACGCGGAAATAAGACAGCTTCGGATGCAGGGTGAAACATGCTTCGGTTATTATGCCGTCCACACCCTCCTTCTGAATGCCGGGAAGGCCCCCCAGATATTTGTTGGTCACATCCTTTCCCAGACCCGGAGTCCTTATTTCAGCCCCTGTAAGGCTTACCCTGTGTAAATCCTGCCCCTGCTCATCAACAACCTGGAAAATCACGGTTTCGTCCGGCAGAATCTTGTGCCTGGGGTGATTGATTCTTCTGACTTCAATCAGCCTGCCTTCCGGAGTGACCATTTTATAACTTAAGATATTGTCCAGGGTGGTTCCGTATTCAAAAGCAAAAGGTCCGCCCGCGTTTTCCGAAACATTTCCGCCCAGGGAAGAAGCAGCTTTTGATGCCGGGTCCACTGTAAACAAGAGATCTTTTTCCGCAGCGGCTCTGATGGCGTCCAGCGTGATCACCCCGGCCTGAGCGCAAAGTGCCATTTCTTCAGCATCGATTTTTTTTATCTCTTTCAGCCTGCTGGTGCTCAGCACCACCGATCTTCTAGCCCCCGGGATTGCTCCGCCTGTAAGACCGGTGGCACCACCTCTGGGAACAATGCCAAAACCCATCTGATTGGCCAGTTTCACCACCGACTGCACCTGGGCCGTATCTTCCGGAAAGATGACCATCATGGGCATTTCCATGCGCAGATCTGTGGCATCGGTAGCGCATTCAAGGAGTATGTGAGGACTGGTGACAATGTTTTTTACCGGGAGAATCCCGCGAAGCTTATGCAGCACTTTTTGTCTGAATTTCTGGTCTGCTGCGAATTCTTCCCAGTAGCGTTCAAGACCTTCGGAAACGGTTTGGCGATACTCTTCTGAAAGTGTTTTCTTTTCTAAGTTCAGCCTGGAGAAGACGCTTTTTTGCACAATATGGGGATTGATAAATGGATTATAGCGGATTATGAATAATTCCGCGGCCAGGTTGTATGCCAGGCTGCGTACGGATTCCGGCCAGCTTTCATACCGGGCCTGCATCACATTCAGAACCTGCCTGATTAGGATTTGTGGATCAAGAGATGAATGCGGCTGTTTATTGGGCATATATATTAAGCTTTTATAATAATTAGAGTTTTGGTCATGGTTCAGGTCAGGAATTTACATGAATTCAATAGCTTCTAAGTAAATACTTTTTTAATCAATAACTGCGGCATGTTAAACCTGCGAACGCATCAAGAAATTAAGCTTTCAGCAGGGCTTGCTCTCCTCCTTGGTATAAAGAGGGGTTAGGGGTGGTTCGTTCAAAAATCATTATCTTATTCAATTGCTCACATGATCGGTCCCGGTCCGCCCGGGTGGAACGTTTACAAGTAAATACTTTTTTTTCTCTTAATCGCCCCCTCGCTTAAGTCTCTTAAGTCATTCCCAAAAAGGGGTTAGGGGTGGTTCGTTCTAATGATCATTTCCTTATTCAGTTACTCGCAGGTTCGGTTCCGATCATCCCGGGTGAGAATCTTATATATTACAATCTTAAGCGTCAGCTTAAAGAACTGTAAATTA
>SLAE01000003.1 GCA_007127015.1 Desulfonatronospira sp.
ACACCGGAAGAGTGCTGGGTCCAGCCCATGGCGTACATGCTGGTCCCGGTCTTGTCCGGAGCGCCTGTGGCCGCGAAAGCGCTGTAGACTTCCTCGAGCTTGTCCACTGGAGTGCCTGTGGTCTCGGAGACCCTCTCCAGGGTGTAGCGCTCGAAGTGGTTTTTCATGAGCTGGAACACGCAGTTGGGATCCTGCAGGGTTTCATCCCTCAAAGCAATGCCGTCGGCATCCTTCTGGAATGTCCAGGTGGTCTTGTCATAAGTGCCGAAATCGGCAAAGGGCCGCTCGCCCACTTTTTCAAAGCCGCTGAAAACTCCCCGTTCCTCGTTGAAATAATAGTCAGGATTTACCAGGTTCGGAGCATTGGTGTAGTTGACCACGTATTCGCGGAAGTAGAGATCATTGTCCAGTATGTACTTGATCATGCCTCCCAGGAAAGCTATGTCCGTACCGCTGCGCATCGGCGCGAAAATGTGAGATACTGCAGCTGATCTTGTATACCTGGGATCCACGGTTATAAGGGTGGCCCCTCTGTCCTTGGCCTTGAGCACCCATTTCATGGAGATGGGATGGTTCTCGGCAGGGTTGGCACCCATCATCAAAATGCAATCACTGTTCATCAGGTCGTTGTAGTGATTGGTCATCGCGCCGCGTCCTAACGACTCTGCCAGAGCCGCAACAGTGGCGCTGTGTCAGATACGCGCCTGGTGCTCGATATAGATCAGACCGAGGGAGCGCATTATGGACTGCAGGCACCAGTTTTCCTCATTGTCGATCTCGGCCGAGCCGACATGGGCTATGCCCTCAGTGCGGTTAACCACCTGGCCATTGCCGTTTGATTCTACAAAGGTCTCATCGCGGGTTTCCTTGACCCTCTGGGCGATGCGCTGCAGAGCCCAGCTCCAGGGTGCCTCAACCCATTGATCGGTGTAAGGCGCGCGGTATTTAACCGTGGTGATCCGGTTTTCGGTTTCCACGGTCTGGGCAAGTGCCGCGCCTTTGGAGCACAGGGCGCCTTCATTGATTGGATGGTCGGGATTGCCTTCAAGGTTGATGATGCGGCCCGATCCGGATGTGTCGGTGTGCACCAGCAGACCGCAGCCCACGGAGCAGAATGCACAGATGCTGGTGGTCTCCTTGGCCCAGTGAGTCTTCAACAGCATGGCCTTGGCCGTGGACGGCTGCATATTGAAGCCCAGCCCGGCAAAGGCGGTTACGGCGGTGGCAGTCGCCGAAAGTTTAATAAATTCTCTTCGCCCTAGTTTCATAATCCCTCCTGAATGTTGGTTGAGATTAACTGCCTCCAGTCTCCCGGTTCAGGTAAATGAGCAGTTCGATACCTGAACGGAAAATGTACTGGGAGCTTAACGCTTGGGTCCTAAAGACGTGCGGCCCGGAAGAATCCAGGTCCATACCCTTTTTAAGGGCCAGACTAAGATCGTATCCCAGGCCGAAAAAGGGAAGAATAAGAGGTTTCATGGGAAGTGTCCCGTGGGTTAAGGTTCTAAAAACCCGGTCGCCTCATTCAAAGAGAAAGTTTATATCAGGAACGGTTATAGGAGTAATGAGATTTGTTATATATTTCACTCTTAAAATTAAATGTATACAGATGTCAAGCCACATGGAAAAAATTTCCATGACATCTTGAACTGTCAGCAGGCCATGTATTATAAA
Source organism: Desulfonatronospira sp. (assembly GCA_007127015.1). Taxonomy (GTDB): domain Bacteria; phylum Desulfobacterota; class Desulfovibrionia; order Desulfovibrionales; family Desulfonatronovibrionaceae; genus Desulfonatronospira. The sequence continues at coordinate 1,675 of SLAE01000003.1, forward strand.
AATTCAGGTATCTTCAAGGAATAAAGTTACAAAAAACGCAGATTAATAATTTAAATTCTACCATAATTTGTATAAAACCAGTTTATCAGATGCGCAAGTTTATTGTGAATATTTTATCATGAAAATTTCAAATCCAAGATAAAAAGAAAAAAATCCGGCAATTTTGCATAGAGACATGTCCAGCTCATTCTCTTGAGATGCAGGTCGTAAAAAAAAGCAAAACTGACAGGGAGTTAAGTGGTGCAGAATCAGGGTTTAATTTTTTGAAAAAAGAAAGTGCCGGCTCTTAAAAGTTCAATCTGAAAACCGTGCTCAGTGATTTCTCCGGCAATGGTTTCCCCGGAATTCTTCTCCAGGCGAATTTTATCGCCATGGATGCTCCAGGTAAAGTTTATCCGGTCCAGTTCGGTCTCCCAGACGCCCTTATTGTTGTTTTCAAGAATAATGACAGAGGAATTGCCCGGAACAGAGTCGGAGACATGCCGGTATGTGCCGGTCATATCCTGCCTTTCGCCGCAGGAAGCGGTCAGAAGCAGGGCAAAAAAAGCGAAAATAATCAGGATTAAGCGCATCAAGGACATGGAAGCGTTTTGTTCTCCTTTTTGTAATTCATTCATATTAAAGTCCAGAGATAGTAGGCCGTGCCCACAAGGATCAGACTGCCCACTCTTAGACTCTGATTGTAGAAAATCAGCTTCAGGGCCAGTCCGGGATTGAATATTCCAGCATAATAAGGCAGCTGATGGCGTACGGCGCGCATGGGAGAAGACAGGATGTTTCCGGTGATCAGAGCCAGGACAACTTCCCGGATGCCCAGGGCGCCGCTGTCAAGCATGGCTCCGGCGGCAGCCAGACCGGCTGACAGTTCGGCCGCAAGCTGCATGGCTACGATGCTCAGGGCCTGCGGCGAAAGCCAGGCCAGGAAGTAAACATGTTCGGCCATGACTTCTTCAATCCAGTTGAAAAATCCGGCCTGCTGCAGAATAAAAAACAGGGTGTAAATGGGCACGGTAAAGATGATTATCTTTTTGAATCTGCTTTTAAAGCGGTTCCAGGCTTTGGCAAACACATCTTTCCAGTTCAGCTTCTCATCTCCCGGAAGTCTGCACTCAACGCATTGATCGGGTTTTGGATCAAGAATAAGCCTGCCCAGAACGACCACGGTCATGGTTCTAAGCACTGCAGCGGTAATGGTCAGCAGGATATAGGGAAGGGCGGCCGCCTTGATAAGCGGGACCATGATAAAAAAGGTGGTCGGCAGGTGCAGAAAATAAGTGGGCAGGGAATTGAACAGGTTGGACAGAACCAGTTCCCGGTAGGTCAGCTTTTTCTGTTCATAGGCTTCGGCCAGCATGGTGTTCGCGGTGATTCCGGAAAAGAAGGCCATGGAAAAGCTGGCTCCGGAGATGTCCCGGAGCCTGCCCAGTCTGACAAGGGGAGCGGCCAGTCTGGCCATGAACCTGGTCCAGTTCATGGATTCGATCAGATTGCCCACAAACACGCCGATGGCGATGAAGACGCAGATCCTCAGCAGGGGCAGGCCCAGCCCGGTCCATAGTTCGTAAAGCGTAAGCATGGATCAGAAAAACCTTTTCACACGGTTCTGCTGTTAAAAGCGCTTTGAGCATGATCTGTAGAAAAAGATCCTAAGAAGATCTGGATTCAACCCACTGTCCTTCAGGATTGACAATAAACTCACCGCCTCTTTGATCAATAACCTTGTGCATCTTCAGCTCTTCCAGAGCCTGATCCAGGTGCTCTTCAGGAGCGTTCCAGCGAGGAATGATATTTTTTTTCTCCAGAGGAATTCTGGAAAATTCCAGATCGTACAGAATCAGATATAAGGAGACTGCTTCCACGGACAAACCCAGCTTGAATATTTTGTTTTCCATAGATATTTTCCTTTTTCTATCCAGGCAATGCTGCTTCAGAAAAATTCACTAAAGAGCCTGCTTACAGATCCGCGATTACTTTTGCGATCATTTCCTGATCACCAGGGTTAAGGTATGGATGCATGGGCAGACTGAAAATCCTTGCGGCCGTATCTTCGCTTGCCGGAAAATCCCCGGGACTGTATCCCAGATAGGAAAAAGCGGTCTGCAGGTGCAAAGGCTGAGGGTAATAAACAGCCCAGGGAATATTTTTTGCTTTCAGTCGGTTGAAAATACGACTGCGATGTGCTTTGTCGCCTGCCAGAAGGCTGTATTGCGCCCAGGCGCTTTGCCGGTCCGGAAAGAATTGCGGGGTGACAATGCCGGGCAGGCCACTGAGCAGCCGGTTATACTCCATGGCTGCCTTTCCGCGCATGACCAGCTCTTCAGGAAAGATCTCCATTTTGGCCAGCAGTACCGCGGCCTGCAATGTGTCCATGCGCGCATTCAGTCCGAGGCGGACATTGTCGTATCTGCTTTGTCCCTGACCGTGCACTCTGAGAGAACGCAGCAGTTCCGCCAGCTCTGAATCGCTGGTGAAGCACATGCCCCCGTCCCCGTAACATCCAAGCGGTTTGGCCGGAAAAAACGAGGTACAGGAAATATTTCCCATGGCGCAGGACGATCCGCCCTGATGCAGGGAACCAAAGGACTGGGCCGCGTCCACAATCAGCCACAGGCCATGTTCTTCAGCCAGCGAGCTTAAGTCATCGTAATCGCAGGGCAGACCAAAAAGGTCCACACTTATTATCGCCCTGGGGGTCAGCTTTGAAGTGTTAATGGCGGAATGCGCGGAATTTCGACCTGAACCGGAGTCAGGACTGCGTCTCCTGTATCCTGGCAGGGGATGGATGTTGGGATCATTTTTGTCCAGAGCCTGAAGAGCTTTGGCAGCCTGCGAGGGGTCCAGATTGAAGGTCAACGGATCAATATCCACGAAGACAGGTACGGCTTGAAGCAGGGAAATGACTTCGGCTGTGGCGCAGAAAGTAAATGGTGTGGTCAGAACCGCGTCCCCCGGGCCAACGTCCAGCGCCATGAGCGACAAAAGCAGGGCATCAGTCCCTGAAGAGCAGGCTACTGCATGCTCGGTGCCGCAGAAAGAAGACAGTTCCTGTTCCAGCGTTTCGATTTCCGGTCCCATGACATAGGCGCCATGATTAAGGACCCGGTCGATGTTTTCCCGGATGCGCGAACTCAGGCGGCG
>SLAE01000047.1 GCA_007127015.1 Desulfonatronospira sp.
TAACCTTAATATCAGGATCAGCTTTAATGACAGCAGAATACAACACCAACATCAAGATGTTAGGACCTGCCAAGGTAACCTCTTCCCTGCCCTTGTGGAGACATACTGAAAACAGGGATACTGTAACCATGCACCTTGATCCGGAAATGATCGGTGAACCCCCCAACGGTACCATCCCTCTGGAAATTGAAATCGCGGGTCCTCGTTCAAAAATATTTTTTGATCCCTCCAAGACTAAGTGCGCCATAGTCACCTGCGGCGGACTCTGTCCCGGCATCAACGACGTGATCAGAGCCATAGTTATGGAGGCCTACCACAATTATAAAGTCCCCTCGGTCCTGGGCATACGTTACGGGCTGCAGGGATTCATACCCAAATACGGCCACCCGGTAGTGGAGTTGACTCCTGAGAATGTGAGCCATATTCATGAATTTGGAGGTACCATTCTAGCCGCTTCGCGGGGCCCGCAACCTCCCGAGGAAATCGTTGACGCCATGGAGAGGATGAATATCAGCATCCTGTTCATGATCGGCGGAGACGGGACAATGAAAGCGGCTCAGGCCATCGAGCGCGAAGTGGACAAAAGAGGGAATAAAATGGCCATAATCGGCATTCCCAAAACCATAGACAATGATATTCACTTCGTATCCAAGACTTTCGGCTTCGAAACCGCTGTGGAAAAAGCAGCGGAAGCCATCCGCTGCGCTCATACCGAGGCTCTTGGCGCACCAAACGGCATAGGCATGGTCAAGCTCATGGGCCGCGAATCAGGATTTATCGCAGCTCATGCGACCATTGCCCTGAAAGAGGTTAATTTTGTCCTTATACCTGAATCCAAATTCCAGCTGCACGGTCCTAACGGCTTTCTGACTCATCTGGAAAAGCGCCTTGAAATGCGTGGCCATGCCGTCATAGTCGTGGCTGAGGGAGCCGGACAGGAACTATTTGAAAGGAAAGGAGCAGATCTTTCAGGCAATATAATTCTTGGAGACGTCTGTTCAGTGCTTCGGCAGGAAATCGATCAGCATTTCAAAAAGAAAAATATTGACATTACCTTAAAGTTTATTGATCCGAGCTATATAATTAGATCAGTACCGGCAAACTCGAACGACAGGGTTTACTGCGGATTTCTGGGCCAGCACGCTGTTCATGCCGGAATGGCCGGCAAGACGAGCATGCTGGTAAGCATGCTCCAGGACAGATATGTCTACCTGCCTCTGTCACTGGCAACCGAGAAAAGAAAAACCCTGAATATTAATTCAAACTACTGGGGTTCCGTGCTGGCCAGCACAGGCCAGCCTTCAGTCATGCTCAGTACTGAAAGCTGAGCTTCAGCAACAACTCAATTCGGAGATGGATGATGAAAGAAGATACACTGGAGTGTGTTTCCAATACTGATCCGGATCTTATGCAGATATTCAAGCCCTATGCCCTGAAAATGGAAGAGCAGTCCTTGCCTCCCATTGTTGTCAATCTTTTTAAATGTTACTTTTCCCAGTTGCTTTACGGCAGCCAGGGCAAGCTTACCAGACAGGAAATCCTTCCGGTTGAAGAACGCGAACTGGAAAGCCTGCAGAGCATATCCGAATACAGAAACAGGGTTGATGAGGCAATTTCCGAGCTTGTGGTCATCAAGCTTAACGGAGGGCTTGGGACCAGCATGGGTCTGGAAAAGGCAAAATCACTGATCAAGGTCAGAGATGACAAATCATTTCTCGAGCTGATCGTGGACCAGATAAATATCCTGAGGGAAAAATATCAGACTTCAATCCCTCTTTTGTTCATGAACAGCTTTCGCACGCACATGGACACCATGCTCGAGGTAAGCGACATTGAAAACCCTTATCACCTACCCCAGGCTTTTTTGCAGCACAAATACCCGAAGATTTTTGTCGAAGATCTTTCTCCTGCCAAATGGCAGGAGAATCCCGAACTGGAATGGAATCCTCCCGGCCACGGAGACATCTTCACAGCACTGGTCACTTCCGGAGTTTTGTCCAATCTGCTGGATAAAGGTTACAAATACGCCTTTATCTCCAATTCGGACAATCTGGGCGCGACTATGGACGAAAGCATCCTCGCTTATCTCAAGCTGCAGGAATTCACATTTCTCATGGAAGTCACGCCCAGAACTGCCACCGACCGTAAAGGAGGACATCTGTGCAGACTTTTGAAGAACAACCGCCTGGCCGTCAGGGAGATCGCCCAGTGTCCGGACAATGAACTCGATGAATTCATGAATGTTCAGAAATACTGCTTCTTCAACACCAATTCTATCTGGCTCAATCTTGAAGAGATGGAAAAGGTGTTCATCAGGCACAGCATGATTCCCTTGGATCTGATCATCAATTCCAAAAACCTGGACCCCAGAAATTCTGACTCGCCAAAGGTGTACCAGTTGGAAACTGCCATGGGTTCAGCCATATCCGCTTTTGATCATGCAGGCGCTCTGAATGTTCCAAGGGACAGATTCGCTCCGGTCAAGACTACAAACGACCTGTTGGCCATAAAGTCTGACCTGTACATGCTCACTGACATGAAAACCATTATCCCCAATCCGGAACGAAAAACACCGGTCCCTGATATTCAGCTGGACTCAGCTTACTACAAAAATATCGACCAGTTTGAAGCCAGATTTTCCAAAGGCGCTCCATCGCTTCTTGAGTGCGAATACCTAAAGGTGGAAGGTGATGTGGTCTTTGGACAGAACGTCAGGTTAAGGGGCCGGGTTGTTCTCCGCAACAATACCGGTCAGCCGGTGCGAATTGAGGATGGTTCCGTGCTGGAAGGCGAAGTCAATTTATAGAAGACGTTATTTACTGATTCAGGATTCAAAAAGAACCCTGGTTTCAATAAAAAACTGTTAATTTAAAACTTAAGCCAATAAAGTATATAAATGGAAAACCTGAAAAAACACTTTCTGCTGGCTGTCAGCAGCGACCAGAGCGTACAATACGGCGCCCGATTTCTTGGGTATTTCGTAAAAAACAAGACCAACGTCCTGGTGGATCTTTTAAACATCGCCCATAATCCGCAAAAAACCATGACTGATAAACAGGACCATGGCCCTGCCCAGCAGACCGGACTGAAACGTTCTTATATGGAGAAAGGGCACCAGGCATTGAACGCTGCGTCACAGAAGCTGCAGGAATTAGGATTTCCCGGTAATCAGCTGAAGACTGATCTTAAAATGCAGTCTGTCTCTACAGTCAAGGATCTGATCTATTATGGCCGTAAGGGTTCTTACGACGCTCTGGTTCTGGGCAGGCGCGGCCTGACCATGCTCGAAAACCTGATCCAGGACAGCATAAGCAGCAAAATAATGGACGAAGAATATGACATGCCCATTTGGATCTGCCGGGAGCCTGTAAAGGAAAAAAAGAATGTTCTTCTTTGCGCGGATGGTTCCAGGCCCAGCCTGAGTATAGCCGATCATGTGGGTTACGTGCTCAACGAAGAAGCGGAGCACAAGATAACCATCCTGCACGTCAGAAGCTCTGCAGAAGAATTTTCCGCTGAGGAAATTATGAAGAAGACAACTGAGCAGCTGACTCGAAATGGAATCCAGCAGTCAAGAATCCATCAGGAAACAATTTCCGGAAACAACATATCAAGAATTATCCTCGATTATTCCATGGAAAAGAACTTTGCGGCCATTGCCATGGGGCGCGAGGGTTGCAACAGAGCAGATAACGGATGGAGCTGCTGGTTTATTGGCTCGGTCAGTGCAACCGTTATGAAAAATTTCAACCGCTGCAGCCTGTGGATCCATAAATAGTTTCATTTTCGCTGGTGCGTATTTTTTCTGAAAAACGAATGCCTGTTTGTTCTAAGCAGACAAAGCACGCTTGCTTTACTTACAAAATTTCTTGATTTTCAAAAAAAAAGAGCTTATACAATCTTTTTTTGAGGCGAGGTAGCTCAGGTGGTCAGAGCATGCGGCTCATATCCGCAGTGTCGGGGGTTCAAGTCCCTCCCTCGCTACCATGAAATTTCAAGGGGTTCGGGTGTTTAGCTTGAACCCATTTTTTGTCCTACCTATTTTATCCTACCCCTGTCCTACCTTTAATGATTCCAGGTAATAAAAAACACATAATTTTCTTGCTTGTGTCTTGGGGTAGTGAAAGAAACAGGTACTTCTCCCTGATCAGCTACCCAGGCCTGATCGTTGGTCATGCCCTCGCCAGTCAGGTCGGCCCATTCCTCCATGGTCTTCTCGTAGGCCAGCAGGGCCGCATCCTCCAGTTCCCTTGACTCCATGAGCTTCTGTTACTTTTTGGGCAGGTAATCCCTCCAGTGCCACAGCGTCTGGTGTACCAGTGCTGGATAGTTCCCCGACAGTGGAGATGCATTCTGTTCAGATTGAGATAATGCACGATTTAGAGCTACCCCCCCCCGGTACCCCCTTTTCCTGATCAAACGTAAAATCACTCGTACAGTGGAGTTGACCGTTTAATGTTCGTACGATTTTTGTCAAAACTTTTTCAGGGTACCTTGGATGCTGAAATTTTTTTCCTGAAATTTTCAATATAATTCTGAAGGTAATGAGCAGGGAATCTGGAATAAAATTTTTCCTGGCTTTTGTTTGATTTTAATGGGAATGGCAAATTTTAACTGGTGCATTATTGTAACGCTATTCCTCAAATATTAGCACATGGACTATGCCAGGTTCATAGCCGTTAAGTTGTATAATGTCAGCATAAGGCGCGATGTTTTTTTGCCGTCACCTTGATGCCGTGGTTGGGTGGTTTTCAAATTTTATTCTCTATTATCCACCTCTCTTGGCTCGGTA
>SLAE01000117.1 GCA_007127015.1 Desulfonatronospira sp.
CGCATCAAATTACAGTGGTTCAATCATAATTTCTTCAAAATCTTTTCTTCTGGAGGAACCCTGTTCAGCCGGGTGCCCCACGGCAACTACAGCCATGAGTTCAAGTTCTTCAGTCTTGGTTCTCAATATCTTATGCACCTGTGCTTCCTGATTAAGGATCTCACCCAGCCAGACAGCTCCAAGCCCCAGACCGTGAGCCGCAAGGAGCATGTTCTGAATGCACGCACCCGCAGCCTGACAATCTTTTTCATGATGGTATTTGGAGCTTTTGTCCAGGAAAACTGCAATCAGTGTTTTGGCTTCATCAATAATCCGGCTGTATTTGGTACACGACTTCAGCATACCCTTTCTTTCATCTTCGTTTTTTAGCACCAGAAAACGCCAGGGCTGGTTATTCAAGCCGCTCGGCGCCCATCTTCCAGCTTGAAGAATACGCAGAACATCTTCTTTTTTTACTTCCTGGTCAGTGTATTTACGAATGCTTCGTCTGGTAAAAATGCTTTCAAAAATTTCCATAATCTACTCCCGTTAAGATATCTGCAAAAACCATTAATACAAATTTTATGCAGATCAACATTGAAAAACATTTGATTTTACTGATTTAATTTTTTCCCTGAAACTTGCGAAAAACTTCCTGCAGGCACTGATCAAAAATTAATTATTGCTTCAGAACTTTTTGCTAATGGTTACCAAATTTTTTAATCTATTTAAAGATGCGGCACAGCATGTCGTGTACAGGACTGGACATAAAGCTGTTCATAAGCTAGGTTCCATACTCAAAATGTCCGTTGAGCTTCTTAATTATCAGGTAGACAACCGATTTCAATACTCCCGATGCAGTCAAGTATAGATAAAAGCGACCTGATCCTTTTTGAATCCGCTCTTAAGGATTCGCTGGCGTCTTTCATGGACTTTTCCGCATACAGTCTGTACTTCCCCCGGGAAATCCCTCAGGTCATGCTCCATGAAGACCGGATAATTCCTTTAGTTGAAAAGGACAGAACCCTTTTGCCCCTTATCCACCAGGAACAGTTTCTGGGCATTTTTATGGCCAGAGGCACCTGTCAGGAAAAAATGAATGGCTTGTCCGGTATATTACCCGCGATTGTATCCCTGTGCCTGGATAAAGTCACGCTGCACAAGTTGTCTGTAACCGATCATCTGACAGGTCTTTATAATCAGAATAAATTTCTGCAGATTACAGAAAACGCGATTGAAGACATCCTTGCCGGTCTGAGCCTGGAAGGGGCCGAGCCATTGGACGGAGGGCTTAATCGCTACAGTGCGTCTTTTTGCGTTATGCTCTTGAATCTGGATCGATTTAAAAGAATCAATGAAATTTTCGGTTATTCTTTTGCGGACAAGGTTCTGCGGGAGCTGGCCGTAATGATCGAGGAAGAACTTCCTGAGCAGGCAATGCCTGCAAGGCTTGAAAACGACACCCTGGCAGTGTTCTGGCCTCAGAGTGCCCCTGTCAAGTGCCGTGAACTTTCCGAAAACCTGAGCAAAAAAATATCTTCTCATGTCTTTGAATACGGAGTCTCCGGAGAAAAGTTGTCTCTTAGCGCCTGCACCGGATGGTCCCTGTTTCCTCAGGATATCAAAGGGCCTGAATTTAAAAAAACTGCATTTGAACTCGCCCATCTGATCTGTCATAAAGCCCGTGAAGCCTTAAAAGTTGCCAAAGAAAACGGACCCGGCACTTCCTATGCCTTTGGACAGATACTTTCACAGGGCGGGATTGTTCTGGAAATCCTGCCTTTGAACAGGCTTATCATCAATCTGGGCAAAAACGTGGACGCGTCAGAGGGACAGAAGTTCATGGTCTGGTCGCAAAAATTCAATGGTCTCTCAAGAGTCCTGCAGAAGCCCACTCATTCATCAATCGGGCATTACCCCCCCATTCATAAGGGTGAAATTGCCATTCAGGATGTCCAGGAACGAATGTCAATCGCGGAAGTCCTTTTTCTCAATGATCCAGCCTGGAAAATCGAACCCGGGGACAAGCTGAGCATGCTGGCGGAAAGAGACAGTTTCCTTGAGAAACAGGCTCCAGCAGGACAGGTAGTTCACTCTAAAGATCTTTTTACCGGACTCTATTCGTACCGTGACTTTATGTCTTTATGGACAAAAGCCAGAATAAAAGACAAGCTTTTCTGCATGGCCATGCTTAAACTGGAAGATGTTGGCAGACATCAAAAAAGCGAAGGGATTGAAGGCGAAAATCTTATCTTGGAAATCACCAGAAAAGTGGACAAGATTTTTGCCTCCAAGCCACTCGGAGGACGCTACAGTTTGAACTGTTTAATATTTTATCATCCAGAGCAGGGATGCGGCGAACTGAAAGATATCTGGATATCTCTTATAGAGGACCTGTGGACTGATCACCATTTATCAGCCTGTGCAGGACTGACGGAGTTTCCCTGTCTTAACTTTTCAAAAACAGATTCTCTGGAAAACTGCCGTAAAGCACTGGAACATGCCGCGCTCACATCACCTCCCAAACTGGCCTGCTTTGACAGCATGACACTTACCGTCAGCGCTGATTCCTTGTTTACTCAGGGAGACACATTCGCAGCCCTTGAAGAATACAAGCAGGCTCTGGCAGCGGATGAAAAAAATACTCTGGCCCGCAACTCCCTGGCCATCTGTTACGCGAGGCTGGGCAGAATGGAGCTGGCCCGGCAGCATTTTCAGGAAATTACCAGCATGGACAATGAGAACCTTCTGGCCTGGTACAATCTGGGCTGTGTGTGCATCAAGCAAGGCGACGATCATGAAGCTGAAAAATTATTTTCCAAATGTCTGGATATTGAGCCCGAACATGCCTACAGCCTGTTTCGTCTGGGCCAGCTGGCTGAAAATGATCAAGAGTACGCCAAAGCTGAAAAATTTTATCTTATGGCCGGGCAAACAAGCTCAGGAGCCTCACTTGCTCCCAGACACCTGGCCCGGCTGTCCTGGAAACAGGGGGATAAGGAAAAGAGTCGCGAATTTCTTCATCAGGCTTTGCTCAACAATTCCAGAGACGCCTTCTCTTTGAATCTTATGGCCAAAATTTATCTTGAAAATGGAGATGATCCTGAAATCGCCGAATCTCTGGCCAGGCAGGGAGTGGCTCTCAGGCCGGATGTCCGAGAATTCTGGCTGGATCTTGCAGAGATATTCGAGGCTGGAGGCAAGGAAGAGCAGGCGGCCCAGGCAAGATCCAGGGTCTATTGATAACAATTAAGCTCATCTTCGGAGCCCTTGTCTGCTAAAAATTTAGATCATGAAAAACTTCAAAGATCAGGATTACCCTGACCATCATAACGCTAAAAGCAGCAAAAAAAACACATTGAAGAAAGTAGTTTTCATTAACATTTTATTGAACAGCAGTGCCCTTAAAATCTGCAGCTGTTTGACAAGAGCAGAAAATTAATTATTTTTATTTAATGATCAATATAATGATTGTTTTTTCGGTTTTTTCCATCTTCATCAGCCATATCCATCTGTGCAGACTTTCTGATCATTCATTTTTTTTCCGTTAGCGCATTAAAAAGCGGAAATTATCTGAATTTTACGATCGCAACCATCCTCAATTTAATTTATTCCAGCTTTGGATTCATGCTTCTGGATGACAGAATTCTGCAGCTGATATGAAAAAAGAGCCAAAAAATTGTGGAGGTCACAATGCATAAGCCGAAATATTTAAATGACATCAGAAAAATCTCCGGGCTTGATCCGTCTGAAATTGAACAGCTGGCTCAGGTCATGGACAAATTCGAATTCAGGGCCAATGAATACTACTTATCTCTAGTTGACTGGGAGGATCCGGATGATCCAATAAAAAGAATTATCATTCCATCGGTTCACGAACTGGAACCCTGGGGCCAGCTGGATGCCTCCAATGAACAGAGCTATTCCGTGCTTCCCGGTCTGCAGCACAAGTACGTGAGTACGGCAGTGTTTTTAGCCAGTGACTCATGTGGAGGTTATTGCCGTTACTGCTTCCGCAAACGGCTGTTTATACATCCCGAACAAAAAGAAACACTGACCGACCTGGAAGCTGCATGCGACTATGTTCGCGATCATCCGGAAATAAATAACGTTCTGATCACCGGAGGAGACGGACTCATGCTGCCCACCTCCAGGCTTGAAAATATTATTATGCGGCTGCGCGAAATTGATCATGTAAAAATCATCCGCATTGGCACCAGGCTCATGTCATACAATCCCTACCGTGTGTTAAACGATCCCGGTCTTCTGGAACTGGTGCGGAAATACAGCCTGCCCGAGAAGAGAATATATTTTATGCTCCATTATTCTCACCCAAGGGAAATGACCGGCACCAGCCTGGAAGCTTGCGACAGGCTGATCAAAGCCGGGGCAATTCTGTGCAACCAGACTCCCATTCTCCGTGGGGTAAACGATGATCCTTATGTTATGGGAGATCTTTTCAACAGGTTGTCCTATGCCGGTGTTACTCCTTATTATATTTTCATTTGCCGTCCTACCATAGGCAATAAGCCATATGCAGTGCCTGTTGAAGAAGCTTTCAATATTTTTCAGAGCGCAAGGAGCATGTGCTCCGGACTGGGCAAAAGAGCAAAGCTGACCATGTCTCATGCCACCGGCAAAATCGAAGTCCTGGCATTAACCGAGGAAAACATAATCTTTCGCTATCACAGGGCCGCAGATCCTGACGAAAGCGGAAAAATTCATATATGCAGACGA